>WRHA01000285.1 GCA_009783395.1 Defluviitaleaceae bacterium | reverse complement strand
GCCTTCTCAGTGCTACGACCAACGGAACATTCACAACGCCTATCCTTAATCCTAGGGCTGTTTCTTCTCCGGGAAGCGGGCGTTGGTCTCCTTTTGCAACTGTTGATTTGAGTAATAACCCCAACATTCCTCGAACAGCGCGTGTAACTGCTGTGACGGTAAGGGGAACATTTAGGAATCCCTTGGGCAATAGTCGGATTGAGGTTCAAGCTGCAGGAAGGCTTAGAGATGAACAGACATTAAGCAGTTTGTCTAACATCAATAGAACAATGACCGGGTTTAGGGATTCCTTCATTCCAGTAAGAAATCTTTGGGGAGTTAGCTATGTAACACTCGCAACAAGTTCTGCGTCATCAATCGAAAATCTTACGCTCGACTTTAGGTTTGTGCATGATACGTTTGACGGTTTCCCTTGGTTCTAATAATATTGCAGGCAAAATTAGCCGATATGTTATAATCAAGGAAGTATTAGCCTTGTCAACGTAACATCAGTGTGATTTGTGTGTCAGTCGGAAGTGCTAGTATTACTTTGCACTTCTGACTGGTCACATTTATCGGTGTTTGAGATACGGTATGAGAAGATACCCAACGGTAATCACTCTAATCAAATTAAAATGGAGGACATATCCTATGAGAATTGGGAATAATTCGGGATTTGATATGATGGCTTTGATGTTAAAATTGCAGAACAACCGAAATTTGCGCTCTAATGCAACTACGGCAAGCGCAAATATCCAACAAGCACAAACGCAACGACAAAATTGTTTAGCTGATGCTATGGGATTCACCCCACCTCGTTCGTCAGAGTGGGAACGCAACCACAGCGGCGAGGGGCGTTTATTATCCACAGGTTTATCTGAGGAACACCTTGCGTTTAGGCAGAATTGGCAAGACCCTGTGTTTCGTGCAAATTTATGGCTTAACGGGATTGACCGCGAGGGCTTTGAAGAACCACTCGGCGCACGAGTTTTCACTCAACTTTTGCACGAGAGCGGTATCGAACTGCCGGAAAATGCTCGCTTCGACATTAGTGTAGACCGTTATGGCGGAGTTACGATAACAGGACTTGATAACGAAGAATTGACAAGAACAATCGAAAGCGCAATGAGTTACAATTGGCAAATGGTTGTTTCTGTTTTGGCACAGTTTATGGAGTACGGAAGAATCCTTGACGGACACTCTCCAAGCAATACGCACGTTGGTTTATCGGCAGAACAGCAAGACTTACTTTCCGTTCAATCGCAGTTAATGAATCACGGCATTGGGTTACATGATTTGCGTTTGGTTAATGGCATTATTCAAGGTTTGCCGCAAGAACTTCACGACATAATCTATGGCGACAGAAGCTCCCACCTCGAAGGATTAAACAGTCATCAGGTGAAACAGGAAAATTTCCGCTTAAATTGGTTGAGGGACAATACTGCACGTTTCCTGCGGAGTGGAACAGAGCATATTCCCGCTCCAAACATATCGCTAACATTTGATAATGGGCGTATGATTGTTAATGGTGTTAGTGCTTTCAACAGCGGCGGCAGTATTAACGTAACCATTTGAAAATCAAGCAGATTTTTTTGAAAAACGCCAACGTGACAATATTTTTTTGCGTTGGCAAAGTACATAAACCATGTTTTTAGTAAGCCACGAATTTCGTACTTGCCGAAAAAGTTTTGTATAGTCAAGGCAAACGGCGATAGCTGATTTGTGCGACTTTACTGCACTCATTGACCACCGAAGAGTGGGTCATCCATAAACGCCAGTTGCTTTATTTTGCAAGGAAGAAGGAAATACAAAAAAAATTCAAAAACCATGTAACAAATGCGCCCTCTTAATTGATTTATAAGTAGAGGGCAAATTAAAAGGAAGGAAGGGGGGACAACTTATCTCATCTGTACTTAGCCTTCTGCGTTTTGGAATCAAGAAACTGAATGTTATGACTATCGCTGAATACGCTCACGGCGATTGTCATATTCAACGGAATTTTCAAATGATTTCGTTGAAACTCATGAGCTAAACAAAAAAGGAGAGAGAAAAATGAAAAAAATCACATCACGAAGGTTCAAAAAGCGTCTGTGTGTTTTACTGTCTGTAATTTTAACATTTGCACTTACAGTGCCTTTGTTAGCTTTTGCGTCCGGCGAAAGTTCCAATGCGGTCATATTCGATACTGATATTGCCGCACAGTTAATTGAGCAAGCAATGGCCGATGGGATTATTGTTGACCCTGAATCTGTTTTAATTACAACTTCCGATGACGTAAATATACGTGCAGTTGGAGGTTGCGATTTCGCATTGATTTCATGCGACCATATGTCGTTGACTGCGATAGATTTTTCATCAATAGTGACATTTGATGACTTCCTTGAAGCAACACAAGGAATGAACGTATCTATTGTTCAGTATGACGAGCCTTTTATTGTGTCACAAGAATTTGCAGATTCATTGGCTTATGATGCCGAAATGGAGCCTCACAATATCCTGTGCATATTCGGATGTAACCCTGTGCCTATTGGTAGTGCTGCTACGGGTGACATTTTTTTTGGTCTCTCTTATAGTTGGGCGACTCGTTATTATTGCGAGAGAGGTCCAATTTGGCAAATCACTGAATGTACGAGATGCGAAAGGCGTGGGCCGTTGCACAGATGGGGTACTTGGGAAGTTCAGCATAATTGGGTACAATCTGGTTCTTCAATTAGATGCACTACCTGCGGAGTAACAATTCACTTTTAACTGCCAAAACCTTATTCGCACAGTGTTTTTTGTGACTTGCAGATGTAAGTGATTAAGGCGTTTGCATTTTTACATGATAGGATTTTAGAATTCAGAAACTCTGTTGCGGCAACAAAAAGCACATATTGCGACATAACCCATGTCTGCGATATGTGCTTTTTTGTATTCAAAATATTACTACAAAAAAATATTTTGAAAAACTTTTTCAAATGTAGCAGGTCTTGCTACATTTGGGGTTTACCATTGAAAAAGGGCAAGGGGGGTGAACAACGTGAGTGCCAACGAACGGCGGGACGAATTGAAGCACATTTTAAGACGCGACATTAAAACTGATGCCGCAAGAATCCAGATGGAGTTGAATGTATCTCGCCATACGGTTATGCGCGACATAACGGCACTCACGCTTGAAGGGTATGACATAGATACTTTGCGGGGGCATGGTGGCGGCATAATTTATCGTGGTTTCAATCCCTGCAAAGCTATTTTAACAAAAAAAGAGCGTGGCTTTCTACACTTTCTTTTAACTTCGCTTGAAGGTGAACACGCCGAGATTATGAGCGGGATAATTATGAAATTAGCGTAGTAATAATTGTGTTTGTCGTTCTGTAAAAGCACATTCATTAGAGTGCGCTTTTACAGGCTGATAAAAAAGCCTTTTGTTTCATAAATGCAAGTCAAAAAGAAAGCGCGGAAGATAACGCCGCCGCAGTATAAAGCAAAAACAGATACATTCGATTCATGCCGAGCCGAACGGCTTGTGCGCCACGACTTCCCGCAGGGAACGAGCGACAACCACAACGCCGTAACGCAAACGTGGCAGTTTGCAGGGCGATGACACATGAATCGGAATAATGATACTCCCGTCAAGTCACAGTCCGAGCGTTAAAAGCGTCCCCGGCAATGATGGCGGCGGCATGAGAACCATGCCGGGGTGAAATTCCCGTGAGGTTGCGCCAACAACCGTCTGTTTACGCTTATTTTTTGAAAGCTAAACCATACGCAGGGAGTATTTTATTTTCGTGCCGTTTTCCCTCCCGGACGGACATTTTCCCTGCGTATGGTTTAGCCTTCACAAAAAAGATTGGGGGACATTTATATGGAAGCAGTAGCAATCAAAACGCCGACCGTTTTCAGCGGTCACAGTGAATTGGTAGACATTAGAACCATAAAACTGCGAGAAGGGGCTACACGGTTAGAAAACGCGATGTATTTCTTGGAGCAAATAAAAAATCCTCACAAATTTAGAGTTGGTGAGGACATTGTAGAAATTTCGTTTGTCGGGGAAGAAAGTTTATCAGATGTTTTAGCAAAGCATTTCAGCCGGAAAGCGTAGGAATTTAGCGCGTTGGCCGTTGCTTTCTCTGCGATGATGCCATATACTATCATCATAGCTAAAACATTTTCGCCTTTCATATTCCCCTAAAAAATAGACATTAGGAGGACATGACAATGGCAAAATTCCAAAAAGGTAACATTCGCACAGGGAAAATCAAACAGTGGAGGGTGGGAGAATATTTACGGCTCTCGAAAGACGATTTAACTGCGGGTACAAGCGTTTCAATCGGGCATCAAAAAGCAATAATACATGATTTCCTCGAAGCCGACCCGCTACAATTTACGCTCGTGGACACATACATTGATGACGGAATTTCCGGCGCAACAACGGAACACCGTGACGAGTTCAAGCGGCTCATAGAAGATGTAAAATCCGGGCTAATTAACTGCGTTATAACAAACGACACCTCGCGATTCGCAAGAAACGTAGCAGATGCAGAATACTACGTTAATACGGTTTTCCCCGAATATGACGTGCGTTTCATCGCGTTAAGCAGTCCACGGATAGATTCCTACGAAGACCCCGAAAGCGTAGACGGTATGCAATTCCATTTCGAGAATTATTTTAACGAGTATTATGTCAAAATGACAAGCAAGAAAATCCGCAAAGTCTTTGACATGAAATTCAAGAAGGGCGAGTTTATCGGCTCTTACGCGCCTTACGGTTTTTTCAAAGACCCCGACAACAAAAACAAGCTGATTGTTGATGAAGAAGCGGCTGAAATCGTCAGAAAAATATTTGATATGTTTGTCTACGGCAAACTAAGCATGAGGGCGGTTGCTATGCGGCTTAACGACATGGGCGTACTTCCCCCGCGTGAGTATAAGGAAACAAAGGGGATAACACCCGCAAGCCGAGCGGCAAAAATAGCATCTTGGCATTACAGTACGATTCGGACAATACTCAGCGATGAAAAATACTGCGGGCATATGGTGCAAGGCAAACTGAAAAACATCAGCTACAAAGTCAAAAAAGCCAAGCGGCAAGACCCCGAAGATTGGGTAATTGTCCGAAATACGCATGAGCCGATAATCAGCGATGAATTGTACCAAAAAGCGCAAGTCTTACTTGTGCGCCCCTCACGGGCAAAAAATAACGGCGAAAAGTCCCTGTATTCCAGCTTTCTTTATTGCGAACGCTGTAACCACGTTTTAAGCAGAGGGCATAATAAAGCCAGTGGCAGATATTATCAGCGTTGCGGTTTTCACGAAATGACACGAAAATGCCGCCCACTATACATCAGCGAACAGCAATTGAGTGAACAACTCCTTTTCGCCGTGAAAAGTCAAATTGTTCTCGTTACGGAAATGGATACGGTAAAGCAAAAAATCTTATCTTCCGGCAAATTCACGGACGATTCAAAAATTTTGCAATCAAACTTGCGCCAACTGGAAAAAGCGCGTGAGAAATTGGAAGCAAAAAGTCACAGATTGTATGACGATTTCGATGAGGGTGTAATTGACAAAGACCTTTACGTTAGTCGTAGCACCCTTCTCAAACAGGAAATTGAATCGGTCAAAGATAAGATTGCCAAAATTCAAATTGAAATGCGGCAATTCAAAAAGGTTCAGACCACAACGGACGATTACGCCGAACGCTTCAAAAAGTACGAAACTGTAAGCGAGATTACCCGCGAATTGCTTGTTGACTTGGTAGACAAAATTACCGTAGACAAAACGGTGAATCCCAACGGAAACAGGCAACAACAACCGCGACATATTAAGGTGTCATTCAAATTTGCTGATGAGCATAAGGCGTTGATGCAGTTTATCACCGAGAACGCGCCGCAATATGGTGAGGGTAAACTGGTTGCTATGTAATGTGATTGTTCATAAAGGGATAGAACGAGAAATCCAATCCCTTTATGGACAATGATTGAGTAGTTTTGTAACTGTCCCTTTATGAACATTCTTCAATAGAAGAGTATTTAGGTTGCTTGGTCGAGCATAATGAAAATGTGAAATCTGCTCTTTATAAGTTTATACTGCCCTCACATGAAAAATCCATT
>WRHA01000284.1 GCA_009783395.1 Defluviitaleaceae bacterium | reverse complement strand
CCGCCCGCCGCCATAATCGGTGTACCGGATGGTGCCGGAATATCAAGACCTTCGTGAAAAGCGGATCTTCCGGTAATCGGGTCGAGACGACTGCCGAAACCCGACGTAACTTCTCCGCCTTCAATGGGCATAAGCGTGGGATAATTGCGCAAATATCTGTCGATGCGCGAAGTGTACGAGCCGATGTTTTCAAAAAGCATTTGTTGCACCTGCAGCTCATTCGCCAGCGTTTCGACCCGTGCGAGAAGATCCGTTTCGGTAGCGGGCGTGTACGTGCGCAAAAGAAGCACCGTCGGCGGCACAACAATCTCGGAATGCCCGTTCACTTCATTCACAAGACCTTCGTGCGATTCGTTTAACAGTCGCACAGTTTCCGCAATTTGAGGAATCATTCGGCTTTTATCATCCAAGCGAGCCAAAATCACGCGCCTTGCCTCTTCGAGGTCGCGAATATTTTGATCCAAAAAATCGACATGCGCCTGTGTTATGTACAAAGCGTCTTGGTGGCGTTCGCCTTGCTGTGCGGCTTCCGCACGCGAGCGGGATTGAACCGCGTTAAGCTGCAAATACGCACGATGCGAACTGTCACGCAAATAAATATGATCCAGCGCGAAAGTTTCGCGATACTCTTCAAAGCTGTCCCTCGTTTCACCGAGAGACGCCTCCAAACGGTTCGCCCTGTTTTCCAGATACGACCCGCGCAAATAAAAGCCCGCAACAAGCGCGCTCACAAAAAACATCGACAAGAAGACCCCGATGAAAACAGCACGTGGAATATGTAAACTGTGCGTTTTGCCGACACTCGGAACCACCATCAATGAAATATATTTTTTTTCCTTATGTGCAGTTGAATTAACAATATCGCTTACCTTTTTAACGTTTGCGGCCACCTGTTGCTTCTTTTTGAAAAACACCGGTCACACTCCCCAGAAAAAAAAGTTTGCAACACGCCAATATTACAATAGCGTTACAAATTTTACAAGTAAATTTTGTAAAAATGACAAGAAGTTGTTATTGTGCCATACTACGATGGCATTTGCAGGAGGGTTTCATGAAAAGATTGATGTATGTTGCTGTGCTCGCAATAATTCTAATTTTTTTTCTGGGTTTTGCGACTTTTTCTCCGCGATTGTATAACGCAGACTTTTTAGCGGAGTTTTCAGACACATTTGATGTTATGTTTGATGGCGAATGGGCGGTACTTTCCGCAGACCGCCATTTTTTTGTACCTCCTGAATTTGATGGAGTTAAGCCAACACTCGACAGGCGACCACAGAGATTCCGTACATGGACAATTTCAATTGCAAATGTAAATATATTTTTGTTGAATGCAACCGTAAACAGCACGCGTGCAGAAAACCAAGAATTTGTACGTGCAATAGCTACGTATCGGCGGCTGCTTGATACCCCCGAAGGAACAATTCCGCTGGGGCTGCTAACACCCTACAACATGTTTAAACATGCGCCCATGTACTTATCTGTTTCGATTAATATTCACGAAGATATTGAAATTTCTTTAGAAAAAATAGAAAACATGCTTGATGACCTTAACGACCTTACCGCTAATCGGCTTAATGCATCGGTTCAAATTGCATACCGCCCCGAACGTATAGATTACCGCCGATATTTTATTCGAGGTGAGCGTCGTGAAAGCAGTGCCTGCGATTTTCAACGACATGTGTTTGAGGGGCATAGAGGCGTATTTTGGTAAAAAAAAGTCATGTGGCACTTTTGTCTTGCTTCTTGAAAAGCGGCAATATCGGTGTTACAATCAAAAAAACCAAGTAAAGGGGTTTTTTTTGATGATTGATAAATCCGCGTACATGCTTCGGATTTCCCAGGCGAGCCCGGTGGGGCTTGTTGTGATAAATTTTGAAATTATTTTGGATTATTTGAGCGAAGCGGTTACATGTGCCGATTCGGGCGAGGTCGGTAAAGACGCCTTTCGTGTGGCGGTTCAAAAGGCTAAGGACGGACTCGATCAGCTCATTCAGTCATTGGATTTAGGCGTTTCGGTTTCGCAGGAATTTTATGAAATTTACAGATATTCGCACAAGCTGCTTTGTGACGTCCATTTTTCATCGGACGGCGAAGCGGCTTGTTCTGTTTTAAAGGAAGTTTCAGAGCTGATGGAGACATTGCTCGAAGGCTGGAAGGTTGCGGCAGAAAAGGCGGACACGGAAGCGATCGTATCGGCCGCGGATGAAAACGCGCCAAAGGTTTACGCAGGGCTAACCTACGGCAAAGACGGAAGCGCGAACGAATACATCGATGAAAATAGGGACAGGGGTTTTATGGCATGACACAACGTAAAAGAATTTTTAGCGGGATTCAGTCGACGGGGATTCCTACTCTCGGGAGCTTTCTCGGCGCGATTTCAAATTGGGAGAAGCTTTCGGCAGAATACGATTGCTTGTTCTGCGTGGTGGATTTGCACGCGATAACCGTTCGGCAAGACCCTAAGGAGCTTCGCAAATACGGGCGCGAGATGCTTGCGTGGCTAATCGCGCTTGGGCTCGATCCCGAAAAATCCATTTTGTACTACCAATCGCATGTTTCGGCACACGCCGAACTCTCGTGGATTTTAAACTGCTTCACATACATGGGCGAGCTGAATCGCATGGCCCAATTTAAAATGAAGTCCGCAAAAAACGAGGAAAATATTAACGCGGGGCTGTACAGCTATCCCGTTTTGCAAGCGGCGGACATTTTGCTTTATCAAACAAATATGGTTCCCGTAGGCGAAGACCAACGCCAGCATATTGAGCTTTGCCGCGATGTCGCCGGGCGGTTTAACAAAATTTACGGCGATATTTTCACAATACCGGACGCGTATATTCCTCCCGTCGGTGCGAAGATAATGTCACTTCAAAACCCGACGGAGAAAATGTCCAAATCCGACGACAATCTGAATGCGTGTATTTATCTCTCCGATTCGACCGACACTGTTATTAAAAAATTTAAGCGAGCGGTTACGGATTCGGATAATTTTGTAAAATTTTCAGAAGAAAAACCCGGCATAAGTAATCTTTTAACGATTTACGCATGTATGACGGGCAAGAAAATTGCCGAGTGCGAGGCTACGTTTGCGGATGCGGGTTACGGCGCGTTTAAGCAGGCAGTCGGCGAGGCCGTTGCGCAAAACATCGCACCATATCAGGCCGAACACGCCCGTCTTATGTCCGACCCTGCGGAGCTTGACGCGATTGCTGCACGCGGCGCGGAAAAAGCCGCCGCTTCGGCAGAAAAAACATTATCGAAAGTAAAGGAATCGATTGGATTTGTAATTTGATTTGTAATTTGATTTTAGGGAGGGAAACAACATGGATGCAATGAATTGTCCGCGTTGCAGAAAAGTTTTTGTAAAAAGAGCGGATCCGCTTTGTCCTGTATGTATGAAAGAAGAGGAATTGATTTACGAAAAAGTTCGCGAGTATGTCAAGGATCACCCGGAATGCATGATAAAGGAAGTCGCCGATGCGTGTGGCGTTACGGTTAAGCGCATTTTGTCATATCTTCGCGACGGTAGGCTTTCTACAAGCAAAGGTATGCATGGCGAGCTTTTGTGCAGTAAATGTAACAAACCGATTTTAACCGGGCGCATGTGCGAAAAGTGTATCTTGGAAACAAATTTCATGGTTCAAGATATGAAAAATGATGCGGCAATAAAAAACAGGGGTCAGGTTTATACGAAGAGAAAATAGTGAATGTAGAAAACGAAAGGGAGCTGCTTTATGGCCGCGATTTCACAAATAGTTGATGAGCAAATCAGGCAAATTCGCAAGGAGCGGGCGGAGCTTGACGAGCTTCGTGTTTCATTGGAGCGCAAAGAGGACGAAATTTCACGCCGCGAGCAGGAACAAAGCCACGACGTCGGCTCGTCAAGCGACCGCAAGGAAAGCTTGCAAAAAGAAGTCGAGAGTTTAACCGCCGAGGTTAAACGCCTTCGTGCCGAACGCGATGCATCAATCGATAGTTTCGGCGGTGAACTTTCAAAGGTTCATGCGGAAAAATCTGCCGAAAGCGCGGAGCGGGTTAAACAGCTTCAAAGCGAAATCGCGTTTCTCGTTAAGGGAAAAGCAGAGATGGAGGAAGAGGTCGAGCAGCTTCGTTTAAAACTCGGCGATATGGACGATAGGTCAAAAAACGAACTTGCACGAATTATGGAAGAAAAAGACACGCTTATTTCGCGTACCCGCGAAGAACGTGAGACGAGTTTAAAGGAAATAAACCTCGCGCACACTTTGGCTATTGCTGAAATGGAGCGTAAAAAAAAGGATCTTGAAATTGAGGTCGCCGAACTTGACCAAACAAAAACGATTGAGTGGAATAAAGTGCAGGCGGAAATTTCGCGTCACAAATCTATGCAACTCGCTGAGCTTGATGCCGCACGCGAGCAGTTTCTTTCTGAGCTTGAAAAGGAAAGGGAAAAGATGAACACCGCGCTTCGTGCAGAGGAGCGCAAACAGCGTTCGGAAATCGCGACGGAAAGACGCGAATGGGATCGCGAAATTATAAAAATACAGGCTGAAAAGCAAAAAATTATAGATGAAACAAAAATTTTGGAGTACGATCACGAAAAAATTAAATCCGACTTTATTGTGAAAACCGAAAAGGCGCGGGTTGATGAAGAAAAGCTGGCGGATGCAAAGCGTGTGGAGGCTTTGGCGAAACTTGAGGACGAGCTTGCGCGGCTTACTGCGGAATACAAAAAGGAAGTAGCGCAGGAGAAAAACCGTTTGCGCGAGGAAGTTGCAGTGCTTGAAGGCGAGATACTTGATGCCGGAACAAAAAAAGCCGCTGTTATCAGCGAAATTTCCTCGCTTGAAGCGCGGTTTGAACAGCGTCGCGCCGAAAACGAAACCGCGCTTGAAGTGATACGACTCGAGCGGCTTAAAGATATTGATGAGAAGTGCGTAGCGCGGCTTGCTGAAATCGAATCGCTTCGGCAGGTGCGTATTGCCGCGCTTGAGTCTGCGTATCTTGAAAAAGCAGGTGCGTTCGAAAATGCGCGTTCCGAGCGGCTTGAAGAGTGTGCTAAAGATATTAAAAATGCAGAGGCCGAGCTTGCCATTGTTAAACATGAACGGTCGGGCATCGAAGCACAGCTCGAACTTTTGCGTGCCGAAGGGGTTAAAATACAGGCAGAAAACGACGTACTGCTAAAAGCGGCTACGACCGAACGCCGCTTCGAGCTTGAGAAATTGGAAAGCTTCAAACTAACGGAAATCGAAGGTCTTTGCGACGCACGAATCGCCGCCGCAAACGAACGCGTACAGAAAATCGAGGCCGAAGGCACTGCGGCGGAAGAAAAAATGGCCGCCGACATTGCACAAAGTCAGGAGACTCTTTTGCAACTTCGCAAGATGTCAACTGCGCAAAGCCTGGAGCTTGAGCGACAAAAAGCCGACAAACTCGAAGAAATCGAAAAGTCGGCAATGGAATCGCTTGAGGTTTATGCAAAAATGAAACTTAGCAAAATGTCGGAGATTGAAAAAGAGCTTGAGGTTTATAGGCGCGAACGGCTTGAGGATATAAAAAACGACATTGATCGGCAATCCAAGTCACAGTATAAACAGCTGGATGAGCTTGTTGAGCTTAATGAGGACTACAGCAGGCGCATGACCAAGCTTCGGGAAATGAAGCTTGCGGTAGAGTCTGAAATGCGTACGGTTGAGTATAAAAACAAACAAATCGCCATGTTGCATGAACGAAATAAAGAGGTCGAGCTGCTTTTGACAAAAGCGAAAATGAAAGCGGCCGCAGAAGTTGAAGTCGTGGCAGAAACAAAAAAAGCTCCGCAAGCCGAACCGGTTGAGAAGCCGGTTGAGAAGCCGGTTGAGAAACCGAGCGAAAATCCAAGCGAAAAGCCGGACGAGAAACCGAGCGAGGAACCGGGCGAGGCGTAAATGAATAAAATTCTATGGCCTGTTGCATCCGTGTTTGTTGCGGCGGGGATATTTTTTTCGTCCGCCCAAACAGGTGAGGCTTCGGGCAACGCCAGCATGTCAATTGTCGAATGGCTGCGC
>WRHA01000283.1 GCA_009783395.1 Defluviitaleaceae bacterium | reverse complement strand
CCGTCAAACCCTGACGCGTGAAGCCCTTATGAACGACCCGGTCGAACTGCTTCGTATTGCCTTGGAGGAAACAAACACAAACGTGGGGCTGTCGATTATACGATACATGCCGTACGTGAGAAATATGAACATGGACAGTGTGACAACCTTCGAAATGCCGATAAGAAGCCTCAGTATGACAATCGGCGACCGTCCCGGATTTATCGATCCCGACCGCGACCTTTTGCCCGGTGTAATTCGAGATGTTTTTTTCGCAGAATTTGATGAGACGATTTTTTTGGGGCCGCGTGCAGAGTGATTCTTTCTCTCGATAAGAGCGCCTCCGAGCCGCTTTACAAGCAGCTCGGCGACGCACTTTTAAAAAAAATACACGCGGAAGAAATTTTGCCGCACGAAAAACTGCCGCCGATTCGCGTATTGGCGGCATCTTTGCATGTGAATAACGCGACGGTCGTTGCTGCGTACAAATACTTGGAAAAAAAAGGTGCGGCATATTCCATTTTGGGCAGCGGAACTTTTGCCGCAAAAATTGTTAGCGACGTCGGAAGCATCGAAAGCGTCGATGACGTTAGAGGCGATTGCATAAATTTCTTTTCGCTTGCAACCGACCCCGCGCTTTTTCCTGCGGATGATTTTCGGCGTGCGTTTGACGAGGTTCTCGTGCGTGAGGGTGCAGGTGCATTTGCCTTTCCCGGTACTCGCGGCTATGCCCCGCTTCGCGAAATTATCGGAGAAATTTTTTTTGAAAAAACCCCGCAAAACATTCAAATAATTCAAAGCGCGGGCGAAGGGCTTGAAATTCTGGCAGACGCGCTTATTTCGCCCGGCGACGCTGTTGTAACCGAAACGCCGTCTGCGCCCGGTGCGGCGGCGGTGTTTGCTTCGCGTGGCGCGAAAATTTTGGAGGTTCCCGTAAACGATGAAGGGGTTGATTTGGATCGGCTTACATTTTTCGTTAAAAAGTTTAAACCAAAAATATTTTTTTTAACGCCGAATTTTCAAATGCCTACAACTTTATGTTATAGTGATATTGTGAAGTTGCGCGTGCTTGAGCTTGCGTATAATTCCAATGCGTATATAATAGAAGAGGATTTGCAGAACGATTTTTTTTACAATGGAACAAAGCCTCTAACATTAAAGAACATGGACGAGTATAATCGCGTAATTTATCTAAAGAGTTTCGACCGCGTTTTAACACCCGGATTGGCTGGGTTTTTGGCTTGTCCGGATGAAATTATTAAACGATTGCGCGGTTTCGGCGGGGCGTCGGGCTACATACAACGAGGTCTCGGTTTCTACTTGAAAAACAGTGATTTTTTCGCGCATTTGGAAAAATTACGAAAAGCATACGGACGAAAATATCACAAAGCTGTTTCGGCGGCGAAAAGCTTTCTTGCGCCACAATCGTTTGCGGAGCCCGGTGGTGGGCTTGGATTGTGGATTCGGGCGACCGGCGATACAAGCAGTCTTGCCGACGAGATTTTATCGCGAAAGGTGCTTGTTGCACCCGGTGCATTGTTCTCGGTATATTCATTTGAGCAACAGTTTTTTCGCGTAAATTTTGCCGGCGTTACGGAGGACGAAGTTTCCCGCGGCATTGGGACAATCGCGTCCGTTTTGAGGGGCTTTTGAAGGGCAGGTGAGGGAATGGCATTGGAAGGTGCAAGGCTTATTATCGCATCAAGCCAGCGCGATATGGTTTCGGCAATAAAGAGCAACATGGAAAGACACATGTTCGTTGAATCCATCGTTGCTGTCACGCGCCCTGCCGAATCGGAAAATAAGCTGACCCGAAAAGGCACAAATGTAGTAATTTGGGATATCGACGAATTTCCGCCAAATCCAAGCTGGTCTAAATCGGTTCAATTGCGTTACACGCTTTATATAATCTACACATCGCTTTCCGGTGGGAAATACGCGCTTATTCCGCATTCGGGCAATGACGTTTTCTTACAAAAACCTGCCGTTTTTACAAAACTGACGACGGGTCGTTTTACGTCGGCTGTTTCCGACCATTTAACCACAATGGTTAAGCGCAAAAATCCGCCGAACATGCGGGAGATGAATAAAATGGTTAGTGACCGTCAAAAAATTATTGCGATCGCAGCATCTACCGGCGGCACAAGTGCCCTTGAGGAACTCTTAAAAAATCTGCCCGAGGATATTCCTCCCATAGTTGTTGTGCAACATATGCCGAGCGGGTTTACTCAGCTTTTTGCCGAGCGGCTTAATGCTATGTATCCGCATGATGTGCGTGAGGCGCAATCGGGCGATTATTTAATGCGGGGGCGTATGCTTATCGCGCCTGCCGACAGGCATATGAGGCTTATTACACAGCAGGGGAAATTGGCGGTAGAATGCTATGTCGGTAATCGGATTCACGGCGTTATGCCGGCGGCCGATATTTTGTTTGAATCCGTCGCGAATGTTATGGGGAAAAATGCGATTGGTGTTGTTTTAACAGGAATGGGGAACGACGGCGCGAAGGGGCTTAAACAAATGCGTGCGGCGGGTTGTGTTAACGTTGCGCAAGATGAGGCGAGCTGTGTTGTTTACGGGATGCCCAAGGCCGCTAAAGATATTGGCGCGATTAACTCCGAGTTGCCGCTTAATAAAATCCCTGAGGCGTTAATCCGCCTATCGATGAATGGCTGATGTCGCGCCTTGACGCGTACTTTTTGTCGCCGAAAATTTCCCTGCCCGTTTTAGAAACTTCCGGCGAACTTCGTGTTGCCGAAGCGGCGGACATGCCCCTTGTTCGCGAATGGATTGAGGATTTTTATACGGAAATTTTACATACAGAGCCGCCCGAATTGATTTCTCGCACGACGGAAAGCCCCGAACCCGTCGTTTTATTTGTGTGGCAGGATGTGCGGTCGGTTGCAATGGGGATGCTTGCGGAGTCGGAGAAATCGTGCCGCATTAATTTGGTTTACGTCGCGCCGGAATTTCGGGGTAGGGGATATGGGCGTGCAATTGTTGCGGCTTTGGCGCGCAAAGCGCGTGAGAATAAGCGTGTGCCGATTCTTTATGCCGCTCGAAAAAATTTGGCGGCGGTTGCATTGTATAAAACTTTGGGGTTTGAGATTTTGAATCAGGCGACCTCCAAAAGCATGAGGTAAAAATGCGGAAAATTATTCAGCTTGACAGGCATTTGATAAATAAAATTGCGGCGGGTGAGGTTGTTGAGCGGCCGCTTTCGGTTGTTAAGGAATTGACGGAAAACGCCATTGATGCGGGCGCGAGCGTGATTACCGTAGAGATTCGCGACGGCGGGCTTTCGATGATTCGCGTGACCGATAATGGGACGGGTATTTCGCCCGAAAATTTGCCCCTTGCGTTTGTGCGGCACGCGACCAGCAAGATAGCCGATTTCGACGACCTTATGCGTGTGCAGACATTGGGTTTTCGCGGCGAGGCTTTGTCGAGCATTGCGGCGGTTTCGCAGGTTGAAGTACTTACTAAAGTGCGGGAAGAAACGGCGGGAATGCGCGTAGAGGTCCATGGCGGGCAACTGCTTTCAAGCAAGGAGGCGGGGTGCGCCGACGGCACGACGATTATCGTTTCGAACCTGTTTTTCAACACGCCGGCGCGGCGAAAATTTTTGAAAAAGCCTGCGTCCGAAGCGGGGTATGTTGCGCATTGTTTGGAGCGGCTTGCGCTTGCGAACCCCGCGCTTACACTTAGATACATAAACAATGGGCAAATCGTGTTTCAAACGTCGGGCAACGGCGATTTGAAGGCGGCTGTTTTGAATGTTTACGGACGAGAATTTGCCGTGAAAACCATTGGTGTCGATGCTCTTGATGCCGATGCGGAGTCGTGTTGCCTTCGCGGGCTTGCCGGTAAGCCTGAAATTGCACGGGGAAATCGTAGGCACGGATGCTTTTTTATAAACGGGCGATATGTCGAAAGTCCGCTTATTTCCCGCGCAATTGAGGCGGCGTACAAAACGATGTTGCCGTCGGGAAAATTTCCCGTTTACGTGCTTGGTTTGACGCTTCCGCCGACGGATCTTGACGTAAATGTGCATCCCACAAAAATGGACGTGCGGTTTGCCGACGAGGAAAGAATTTTTGCGTTTATCGAAAACGCCGTTCGCGACGCACTTGAAGAGAATAATTTGATTCCGGCGGTGCGATTTGGTGGCGGTGAAAAAATCGGTGCGGGTAGTGTCACTACCCGCACCGATTTGTCCGGGCTGAGAAAAGCTCCGCCTTTGCAAAAATTTGAGCCGATAACTCTGGCTCTTCGAGAAGAGCGCGGCGCCGCAAGTGCGAAAAGCGCAACATGCGCAACAAGCGAGGTCCCAAGCGGAGATCTCGGCAAAAAAAATTTTTTCACCGATTATGTAATCCACGGGCTTGTATTTCAAATATTCTGGCTTGTTTCGCAGGGCGAGTCGCTGTATATAATCGATCGGCACGCCGCTCATGAGCGTGTTTTGTACGAAAATATTTTGTGCAAATCGCAGGAGGAGCGTGTGCCTTGCCAGCAACTTCTCGTGCCGATTTCTCTGCGCCTCACCCCGCGTGAACAGCAGATTTTGCATGATAACAAAGAGATTTTTGCAAAATTCGGCTTTGAAATTGGGGGTGAGTTTGACCGTCCCGAAATTATTTCCGTGCCGCTTCTAATGAAAGGGCCGCTTTCCGCCGCCTTTTTCACCGATATTTTGGACAAAATGGGTGAAGTCGGATTTGTGAAAAACAGCCCGTACACCCATAAAACCGAGATTGTTGCAATGGCGGCGTGTAAAGCCGCGGTAAAAGCGGGCGACGCGCCCATTGAAGCGGAAGCCCGCGAATTGGTGGAGCAGCTGTTGCGGCTTGAAAACCCCTTCACATGCCCGCACGGGCGCCCCACGATTATTGAAATTACGAAAAATGAGCTTGCCAGGCGGTTTAAGCGTTAGAATTCTATTTCAACGCAAAACGAGTCGCCCCAAATATTAACGCGCATATCCGAACCGCAAAGTTCGGTGAGGCTTTTTGCGATGTACAGCCCCAGGCCGCTGCCCTCGGTGTTGCGCGCCTTGTCGCCGCGCATGAATTGTTCGGTGACATCGTTGCCGGATAATTCGAGCGGATCGCGTGCGGTGTTATGCAAGGTGAAAAGCGTTTTGCCGTCGACCTGCGAAATTTCCGCGAACACGCGAGTGCCGTCAAGTGCGTATTTTGCGGCATTCGAAAAGAGATTTTCCAGCGTGCGATAGAGGTGGCGACTGTCGGAGCTGATTTTCACAGGCTCGTCAGGCGCACGGATAACGAGCGACAAATTTCTGCTTGCGAAATTATCCTCAAATTCCCCCGCGACTTGCCCGACGATTTCACCCAAGTCAATCTCCCTAAACTCGACGCCGAGATTTCCCGTCCCCGCCTTAGACGCCTCCATCAAGTCATCGATGAGAACTTTCATATCCGCCACAGCCTCGAGTGCCGTGGGATGAAGCTCTATTCCGTCAACAAAAAGAACAGGCACAGTCGGCCACGCAGAAACTGCCGCGCCGCCGTGAACGCCGCCCAAAAATGAAAACTCATGATTAACAAGCGCGAGATAACCCGTATCCATAATATTTTCCAGCCGCACAGAAGCAAATCCGTCGGATTGCGCGGAGTACGAAGCATCTTCGTCCGATGTAGTATGAGTCGCGAAATTTTCGGAAATCATGTTTTGTTCGGCTTCAACTTCGGTCGTCGGAAATGCGTTCGCAAGCAACACGCCCCCCGCGCACACAACCAAAGCCCACAAAACAAGCAACACGCCTTTGAATCTGCTTTTCTGTTTTCTTCTCATTTTTTCATCTCCCTGTGTTTTTTTTCATATTACACAGGAAAATCAAAGTAGCGGTTTGAAAAATACAAAGAAAAATCAAAGTTTTAACAATGCTTAGGAACTGTCCGGAAATAACTTGCCTGTTTGGGCGCAGGATTTTTGTCGCAATGCGAGGAGCAAAAACCGCCGCGACCTAGAGGGTCGCAAGGTT
>WRHA01000282.1 GCA_009783395.1 Defluviitaleaceae bacterium | reverse complement strand
AAGCAAACGTCGCCGCCGCCTGCCTCGGCATTCAGGACGGCATACAACCGGACGGACTGCTTGCAATAAATGCCGACGACACGCTTTTAAAAAAGCAAATTCGAAAATTAAAAGTTCCCACCGCCTCATATGCGATTGAAAATAAAAAAGCAGACTGCTTTGCAAATAATATAAAGCTAACCCACAGCGGTACCGTCTTTGACCTTAACTACAAAGGCAAAACCGTGCAGATAAAAATAGCAAGTTTGGGTAACCATAACGTATACAATGCGATGTCTTCCTATATCGCGGGCGATCATCTCGAGCTTACCGAAGAAGAAATCGTAAAAGGAATAGAATCTCACAAACCCGAAGGTCTTCGCCAAAATCTCGTAACGCTAAACGGTCGCGTGTTTTATATCGACTGCTTTAACGCATCCGTAGAAACCATGAGTGCCGCAGTAAAAATAATTTCCGATACATCAATGGAATCACCGGAGGGCAAGCGAATTGCCATTTTGGGAAGTATCTCGGAACTGGGCGCAGAAAAAGTACGCGGTCATTCAAAAGTAGGACAAGCTATCTTGAAATCAAATATAGACATATTGATTTGCTTGGGTGATGGTGCAGGGATTATTGCGGATGTTGCAAAAGCCAAGCCCGGTCTCAAAGTATTCAAAGCGATGGATCAGCGACATTTGGCGCAACTGTTGCAAGAAGAAACCGCCTCCGGCGACCTCATTCTGGTGAAGGGCAGTCGTACCGCGAGCTTGGAAACCGCGGTTGACGCAGCATTTGGCACATACTTTACCTTAGACGCCCAAGAAAAGTCGGATCCTCCCACAATAACTTACGGCAAATTCAAAGCCAACATGTACAAAGCACACACCACAATAACAGGATACAGCGGCGAAAAATCAACAATAGCTATCGCCGACATATTGGTATGGAAAGAGGGAAAACAAGGCGTTTACAACATCTTCGGCATAGGCGAGGGTGCGTTTAAGGACAAAGATTTCCTGAAAACAATATATTTGGAAAATCCACTGAAAGTTATCGGCAAACAAGCGTTCAGCAATTGCCCAAACCTTGCAAAAATCTTAATCCCGCCTTCTGTGGTAAATATTGCGGACGATGCGTTTGAAAACAGCCCTGTCACAATTCACGGAATCGTAGGTTCATACGCGCATGAATACGCAAAAAAACACGGCATAGAATTTGCCGAACACGTCGAAACACCGAAGGTCACAACATTCGCCACCGTACCAATCGAAAATATAACCGACACGGGCAGTATGGTTCTTGTAAATTATAATAACCCGTTGAAAGAAATCCCAGACATTAGCTCATTCGGGCTTGCGGATCTTGCCGTTTCGGTCGCAACGCCAAAAACAATTTACGCAAACGAACACGCCCTTGGCGCGGCACAACATTTCATTAACACGGCAAGAGATGATGAAGTAGGCGAAATGGTCGTCGTCGCAGGCTTCCGCGATCATAGCCAGCAAAATTATTTATACGAGCGCAATCCAAAAGACGGACGCACCGCAAAGCCGCATAACAGCGAGCATCACACCGGATTAGCGTTGGATATTTTTATCAGAGGCATAAGGCAACACGAAATGGAAGGAAGCCCGCAAGCCAAATGGCTTGCAGATAATGCGCATCGCTTTGGTCTTATCCTTCGCTATCCGAAGGGAAAAGAAGAAATAACAGGCGTACCGCATGAGCCGTGGCACTTTAGGTTTGTCGGCAAGGCGCACGCGCATTATATGTGGGAAAACGAAATGGTATTCGAAGAATATCTGGACTTCCTGAAAGAAAAACGCAACATTACGGTCGACATATACGGAAGCAAATATCAAGTTTTTTATCAACAGCCGCAAGATGGCGGTATCCTTGTTCCGAACGAGTTTAAATGTACAGTTTCGGGAGATAATCAAGGCGGATATATAATTACGGAAGACAGACACCCCGCACTTTATTAAATTTTCACATCGGAGGAAAACAATGCTAACAATTTATCAGCCCGAAATTATGCGCGGTGCGGAAAAAAGCCGCTTGGTTGCCGCAATCGATATTGACGGAAAGAAGAGCGAAATATGGTTTGAAGTCGGCAACGATTATGAAAAATATCTGTGCCACGAGCGTTCGGATGCATTTGTTGTGGGAGCACTGCAATGGGCTATGCGCGCCCAACACGACATTACTATTGTCGCGCCCATCACGGAGGAGCTTCTCTACAATTTGCACGAGCATCTCATACCGATTTTGGTAAAACACAGCAAAACCTTCCGAAACACCCGCATAATAGGCCCAACCGCCCCCGACCCCATCGAAAAGCTTGACGTCGACGGCGTTGGCACAGGGATGTCCTGCGGCGTGGATTCTTTCCATGCCGTGCTAAACCATTACAAAAACACAAACGAAAAACCCAACCTCACCCACCTTTGCATAAACAGCACGGGTTCTTTTCAAGAAACTGCCGTAAGCCAAATCGAAGGCGGGCCGGCAAAAGCAAAAGCGGAAGTATTTGACCGCGCAAGAGCTGTCGCTAAGGAATTGGGATTGCCGCTTATCGAAACCGATTCAAATATTTATGACGTGTTCAGGATTTTTGAATTTGCACACACCTTCAACACAACGTTTGCAACCATGTGTATGCAAAAATTGTGGAAAACATATTTCTTTGCATCCTCAAAGGATTATTCCTTCTTTTCGCTAAAAAACCACGAGTCCAAGGATTGCAGTTTTTACGATTTGCTTTCTCTGAGCTGTTTTACCACACGCGGCTTGCGTTTTTATTCCGAAGGAAGCTCGATCGACAGGCTTGAAAAAATCGCATTCATGGTCGACAACCCCGTTGCCCAAAAATATTTGCATTGTTGCTTTGTAAAAACCACAAACTGCGCAATTTGCTACAAATGCCGCCGCACCATGATAATGCTCGACACATTAAACAAGCTCGACGATTTCAGCGACTGCTTCCCCATAGATTATTACCGCGCAAATATGGCGGATTACTATGCGTGGTATCAAAAAACCTACGAAGATAAAAACGCACACGCAATGGCCATCGCACCCAACCTTGCAAATGCAAAGTACATGGGCGAATTTTTAAGAAAACGTAAGGAGAAAAAATCCGCCGGCATAACCAAAGCAGAGGGCGAATTCCCCGATGTTGGAGCAACCAGCATCTGCATTATGAACGTCGAAAACAAAGGTCAAATTTATATAGAAAACGCAAACTCCATAGCCCCGACCGCCGCATCAAAAATATTGACATGTATTCTGGGCATCGAAAAGGGCGAACTCGACAAAGCATACGGCTACGCCCGCGCACAAGGCGAGGCACTTACGTTGCGCGATTTGCTTTACGGCATGATGCTTGAATCAAACAACGATTTTGCCGACGCTATTGCATTAAGCATTTCCGGTTCGGTTCAGGCGTTCGTTTCGTCCATGAATTCCTTTGCAAAAAATATGTTGCATATGAACAATTCCAATTTCCAATTGCCATCCGGATTAAAAGGCTATTCCACAACAAGGGACACCGCGCTCTTAATGTGCTACGCACTGCAAAACCCCGTGTTCTGCGAAATTATATCAGCACCGGAGTACACTTGGACAAGCAGCAACGGCGCGCATTCTTATGTTTTCCGAAACACAAATGCTCTTATTCACAACGATATGTACCCCCATTGCACGGGAGGAAAAACCGCCGTACTTAACGGCAACCATCATTTAATTTCTGTTGCACGCAAAGACGACCAGTGGCACGTTGTTTCACAATCGGGCGCAAGCTCGCACAATATCTGCTTTGATGACGCGATTGCGATGCATGAATGGGCTTTTGATTTTATGAAAAAAGCCGTACCGCCCTCCGAGGCCGAACAAAAGCTAAAGAACAAAATCCTCGACGCCTCATTAAGTTTTACAACCAGAAAAATGAACCAGCGCGGGCAGGAAAAAGTTTTTACAACAAACCCGGAAGTCGCGTACTGCTCATTTTCGACGCCGAACTTTACAATCAGACGCGAGGAAGCTCAAAGAGACAGCGAAAAAAGATTTGCGCGTTTCGGCATAACCAAAGATTCGCTCAAAGACAAGACCGTGCTTGATTTGGGATGCTTCATAGGTGCGATACTTTTCCACGCATCAAACATGGGCATAAAATCCGGGCTTGGTGTTGAATACGATGCCGACAAGGTTGAAATTGCAAAAGAAATAGCCGAGATGTCAAATTTGGACATGCTGACTTTCCGCCAGGGCGATATAGATGAGCTTGAGGCAGAGGATTTGGGGCAATTCGACGTTGTGTTCTCGCTTGCGGTTGAGGGGCATTTGCGCGACAGGGAAAGATATTTCAGCTTGATGCACAAGCTTACAAAGGAAGTTTTGTATCTCGAATGTAATATAACCGCACGTGCCGCAGACGTAACGGAAATGTTGAAACAAGCAGGTTTCAGCGAAATCGAATATATCGGATATTCCGATGATGATATAAATTTACAATACAATAGAAGGCCTATGTTTAAGGCTATCCCCTAACTTTTTCGGAGGGTTTTTTGTGAAAACAAGGCGAAATGTTTTGCTTAACCCCGGGCCGGCAACCACTACCGATACGGTAAAGATGGCGCAAATTGTCCCCGACATATGTCCGAGAGAGAAAGAGTTTGCGGATATTTTGGTAAAAATGCAACGCGATTTGGTTGAAATCGTTCACGGAAGTCACGATGCGTATTCGACTGTATTTTTTTGCGGGTCGGGAACCATTTGTATGGACGTTTGCCTAAATTCGCTGTTGCCGGAAGGTAAAAAAATACTTGTCATAAACAACGGGGCATACAGCGCGAGGGCAGCCGAAATGTGCGAGCATTACGGACTGTCTTATATTGATGCGCAGTTTCCCCTTGATACGGAACTGGATGTTTCGGCTGTCGAGCGGATATTGGCCGCCGACAAAGATATATATGTAGTTTATTCCACGCACAATGAAACAGGAACGGGGCTTTTAAATCCTGTTCGCGAAATAGGAGCCTTGGCGCACAAATATAATTGCATTTCCGTCGTTGATACAATTTCAACGTACGCGCTTCTTCCTATTAATATGGACGAGGACAATATTGATTTTTGCATGTCTTCTGCGCAAAAGGGTTTAATGTCCATGAGCGGGCTTTCGTTTATTGTGGGCAAAACGGAAATAATCGAAGCCTCAAAAAATTTTCCCGTGCGATCGTATTATTGCAATTTGTATCGACAATATGCGCATTTCAAAAATCACGGCGAAATGCACTTCACTCCGCCGGTACAAACCGTATATGCCACAGCGCAAGCAATACGCGAATATTTTGACGAGGGCGAAATAAAAAAATTCGAAAGACATATAGGCGTTCATGAAGAAATTCGGCGGGGGCTTTTACGACTCGGATTCAAAGAGGTCGTAAAAAGAGAGTGGCAAGCGGGACTTATTGCCGCCGCTGTGTACCCCGACGACGAAAACTGGGATTTTGGAAAAATACACGATTATTGTTACGAGCGCGGGTTTACGATTTATCCGGGAAAAATTGCAGGCAAAGGCACTTTTCGATTGTGTTCGCTTGGGGCTATTGACGTGGCGGATATAAAAAATTTTTTTGTAGTTTTTGAACAGGCTTTGGCGCACTGCAATGTTTCAACACCCGTAAAATACAACAATCGGTAGGAGAAAACGGCATGAATTTTATAAATAACGGCGCGGGTCTTCCTGATGTAAGGCGGCCTATGTTGCGCAATTTGCTTGAAAAAAACGGGCCCGTTCGCATACTGGAGGCGCACAGCGGTTTAAGCGCGCTTATTGTGGAAAATGCCAAAGTTGAAACGGCGGGCGCGGTTAAATCCTTTGACGGTATGTGGG
>WRHA01000281.1 GCA_009783395.1 Defluviitaleaceae bacterium | reverse complement strand
TGTCGCCGCGCGTGAAATTTGAACACTCGGCGGTCGCCATTGCTTCTGACAGCTTCCATTCCACGTCACCGATTTCCTTTTCGATGTCGCTGAGAATGGATTTGGTTGTGTCTTTTTCATCCCGCAGTGCGCGGAGCTTATCCGCGAATAAAAATAATTCGTTGTCCATAGAATTTTCCTTTCTACACAAAGGGGTTTGCGCCTATGCGATAATCGTCAACGAGGGTTTTTGCAAGGTCGGCTTTGTTTCGCAGAGCTTTCAGCACTTTTTCATCCACTGTGCTTTTGGCAATAAGGTAGATGTAAGAACAACTTTCTTTTTGTCCCACACGATGGATTCGCGCCTTTGCCTGCTCGAAGTTCGACATGGAGTAATCCAGTGAATAAAACGCCATTGTGCTTGCGGCTGTTAGGGTAATTCCCATGCCTGCCGTTGCAATCTGCCCGACGAAAACTTGAACATTTGGGTCATTTTGAAACGCTGACACCTGCTTTTCACGGTCGGTGATTTCGCCCATAATGCAGGAGTAGCCGATGCCGCGTGTTTCAAGGGTTTTGCAAATGGCTTTTATTTCGGAAACAAAACGGGCGATAATAACCAGTTTCTTGCCCTCGTTGGTGACATTTTCGATAATGTCATCCAGTGCCGCTTGCTTTGCCTTGCTGATTCGTGTGGGTGCGTTTCCTTCGTCATCACCGACAAAGCCACCTGTTACTTGGGAAAGTCGAAGCAAACGTGTTAAAACATTTGGTGCTGTGATTTCACCCTTGCTAAGTTCTGCATAGCTGTCCTTTGCCAAGTCGCGATACACTTTCATTGCGTCCGGCTCCAGAGTCACATGGCGGATGATGTCTGTGGTTTCGGGCAGATCGAGACATTCGGCTTTGGTGGCGCGGAAGGCAATGGAGTGCATTTTGCGCGTAAGTTCTTCTTCCATTGTTTTCTTCAAAACAGGCGTGTGATTTCCATAGCCTGTCATGTCGAAGTAGCGATTCCGCCAAGAATAAAAACTCAGACCGAAGATTGCCGGATTGATGAATTTGTATTGCGAAAAAATATCAATTGCCCGATTTGTTACCGGCGTACCCGTAAGAAGAAGACGGTATCCGGCTTTCGCGCCTATGCGATGCATAGCCTTTGACGCGGAAATGTTATGCGACTTTATTTTGTGGCCTTCATCGGCAATCACGAGGTCGGGTTTCCATGCAAGGAGTTGTTTTTCTAGACGCCACGCGGATTCATAATTGACTACAACAATTTGCAATGACTGCCCCTGCATATGCCGCAAGGTGTCTGCTTTCTTCATGCCTGAACCTGAAAGCACAGCGAGGTTAAAATCAAAGTCTGCAAATTTGGCAAACTCTTCATCCCACACACCAACGATGGAAAGCGGCGCAACCACAAGAATTTTTTTGATTTTTTCCGTAAGATATAGCGCGCCTGCTATACCGATACTTGTGATGGTTTTGCCCGTTCCCATTTCCATTAAAAGCGCGTAACCACGGCTTTTGTCGGTGTTGAATGCCCCCGTTGCTTCGCAAAAAGCGTCGCGTTGGTGTTGGTAAGGTGCTGCCCTAATTGGCATTTTCTTGTTGCAAATGGCGTATCGCCTCCTCAATTTTCGATTTGTTGCGGTGTGAGCCGTGCGCAAGGAGCAGTTCGCAAAACTGTTTGGCGCTTTCTTTATCAACAACAGAAAGGGCTTTGAGCAGTGCATTTTGCTGGTCTTCGGAGATGTCGCCTTTGTAAACACCGTAACCATCCATTAGTCGAATTCCACCGCCGTTGCCGCGCACAGTCTCTATGGGGTACTCAGCCGAGAGTGCTTCAATGTCGTATCTGATTGTGCGTTCAGACACGCCAAAACGAGCGGCTAAGTTTTTACGTTGTTCAATTCTCCGTCCTTCCAAAATCAGCTTGATTTCGGCTCTGCGCTCGTTTACACCCACGGCTTCACACCCCCTTCCCGTTCAACTGCTGCAACAATAAAGGTCAAAGTGGCAACCTAATTGCCACTTTGAAAAAGTTTTTCATAAAATTTTTAGGCATCATTTTTTTGTGAAATAAAAATGGCCGCAATGAAGCCGCCCATCGTATTTTGTCTTTCACGACGGGTCTGACTTCACTCCGGCCTTCGGCAACTCCTTATGCTTCGATGCGCTTTCTCCGCATTTGGGTTGTTTGCTCTCATGCTGAAATGAATGTGACATTTTCTTTTTACAAAAACGCCTTATGGATTTGTTTTCTGTTTTTTCCTTCCCGACCGACAAAGAATTAAGTTTTGAAAGTGAAATGTACAAAGGTTGCTATAATAGCCCAGCAAAATAATTGTACAAGCCCACGGGAATAAATGGAAATTTATTCCATGTTCTCAAAGCATAGATTTAAAAGCAATAAACCCTGCATTTATGGGCTTTGCAAGCATCGCATATTTCAACATAAAGCTCCAAAACACTTGTCAGCACCTATTTTTACTGTATTCACTTCTCTTGAATTTCATGCTTTAGAAGCAAACAAAATTTTCAAAAAAGGGTATCATTTCCAAAATTCACGCATTTACTGTTAGATTGCTTTCACCGTTTCTAAAATTCACGGCACAAAAAAACACACTCGTCAGAGTGTGCAAGGTGAAAAATATATGTTTTAATCGCTGATTTACGTTGCTTTTCTCGGCTTAACTCCAAGTGCGAGTATGCCAAGGCTTGTTAGAAATTTATTGCGCTTTTGTATTGGTTCGCCGCGGCAATTGTTTAAAATATAAAAATATGCTTCATCCTCGTCCGTTGATGTAAGAACATGACCTGCCGATGCAAGAAGCTCTGTCGCTCGGAAATAATCCAAGTCAAGCCCAACGCATATTGCCATAACCGTTCGAATGTCCGGCTTTGAAAGTTGCCCGTTTTTTATGCGGCTGTAAATGGATTGGTTGAGCAAAGTTCTTTCTGTAAATATTGAACTGTTCCATTTTCGCGCCTGCATAATTCCGTAGGCAAGACTCCAAAACGGTTTTTTATCGACGCGGCGGTCTATGCACTGTTTTGAAAACGCCTCTTGCATCTTGCTTATTTCATCCGATTGAAGAACAACCGATATATTTTCTTCGCTTTGCTCATAATGATGTGACTTCTTTTCGGTTGTGTTTTCGTGGCGCAAAATGCCCGTGTTAACGGCATCGGTGCTGCTTTCGGAAACATAAACTCGTCGTGTAGCAAAACTCAACGTGCATTCATGCGGATTTTCTTTTGCGTATTCCGTAAGAGTGCGCCGACCATCATCGTGCTTAATTACATAGCGTTCGTGGTTTATCACGAAATGTTCATCGGCATAAATGAAACGCTCGGAGTCAATGAGTGCCTTAAAGTCGGGGTTGCTTGTGTATTCATGCACAGCGGCTTCCAAATTTATGATTCGTGTGTTCTGCGGAAGCGCGTTTTCATAGTTATATACACGCTTTGCGGCATCAAAGCCCAAATCAATCATACGGATTTTCGCAGCTTGTTTAGAAACGCGGTAAAAATCTGCAAGGCGGTTTATAACGCATTCCATTATAATATCTTGCTCTGCCGATTTTTCAAAGAAGCCGTACTTTGCCAAAAGTTCATTTATTTTGATAATTGCGGTATTGCGGGGCATTAAAATTCGCGGTGCGATTTTATTTGCCTGCCATTCTATCCAGTGTAATTCTTGGCGAGGGGTATCCGTATTTACTGCGGCGGCTGTTGAGCAACGGTACGCAATAGCGGCTTCTCCATGCAATAACGCACGGATAGCGGCATAAACTCGATGCCGAAACCAATGGTACGCTTCATGCGCCAAGGTATATTTTACACAGCCAATGCTTCGCAAAAATGGTGTGCAAGCATCAATTAAAATAGTGCCGCGCTTGACCGGGATTTCTTGCGGCGCATCATCTTTTACGCAAAAAACCTCGACACTGCCGCAGGAAAAACATATTTGCCCGAAAACGCTGAAATCGGTGGATAGTCGCTTGTTGCGAATAATATCAAGCCCCAACTCACCGCGTATTATTGAATCAATGGGAACGGGCATCGGTTTTTCCAGTGCGTCCGGATAATATCGCGCAAGGAAGGCGGCGGCTTCATCATCGAGGTCGTCTCGGCTAATGATTGGGATTAAGTTATTAGTTGGGCGGTTGGAGGCGTTTTTTTGTTTGCTCTTTACATACGGTTCGATGCTTCGGATTACAAAATTTTTTACGCAGTCCTCCACAACGGCTTCGCATTTTACCCTAAAGCGTTTTTGCATTGTTTTTTCTGTTGCCCCGTCGCGGCGTGACGGATATTTTACTTGAACAGTCCCGCTGAAAATAGCATCAAATTTAAGCGTGTCGTCAAGAACAATTACATTGGATGCGTATTTGAAAACCGCTTCGTCAAGAGTAGCTTCGGTACATTCCGCTTTTGAGAGGTTGAATTGGCAGGGCGCGTTTTTTATGTGGATTGCCAACGCAGAGTTGAGATGCGCGGAAAAAAAGCGGTATACAAATTTATCTATGTCATTGTTGTATGCATTCATCCGTAAATCACCTGCCGTGAAAATCAAATTTCCCGAGGGGTTGTCCTTTGATTTTACAGTAGGATAAATGGCAAATAAAGGAAATTCGTTAGACAAATAGCACTGCAAACAGACATATGACCGTCTCTGTGTCAAGAAAAAGCAGATGCCGTAGATTGATTTGCAGAAGCGACAATTTTTGTGAAAATGCCTTATATTTGGCATATACACATCTGTGGAGTATAATGATTTTTTCAATTCGTGTGATGAGGAGAATTGGTCTGGAAATTAAATATTTTGAATATGAAAAAGCCAAAGCCGTAAAGCCCGAATGGTTGTGGTCTGGGTTTATGCGTCTTGGCAAGGTTTGTTTAATAACCGGTCAAGGCGGTGTCGGAAAATCTACGTTGACCTACAAACTGATAAAAGCTATCACTCGCGGAGAGCCGCTTCCCGGACAAGACAAGGCGAATGTTCCGCCCTCTTTTTGCATTGTCCAAAATTCAGAGGACGAGGAAGAGGAAGATACTTTGCCACAATTAGAATATTTCGATGCGGACATGAGTAAAGTTCGTACAATTGAAGCTGAAGGTATACCAATAACGCTTCTTGACCCAAGACTTGAGATAGCTGTAGAAGAATTGGGTGCAAAATTGTTGGTGCTTGACCCGTATACAACATATCTTGGAGAAACAAATATGTACAGTCCGCAATCAATGAGAAAGGCACTTAACCATTTACAGGGCATAGCGCAAAAACACAAATGTGCGGTGGTTCTTGTCGGGCATATAAATAAAAACGAAGGCGCGAAATCAAGCAATCGGCATCTTGGTAGCAGTGATATTCGTCATGCCCTACGAAGTGTACTTGTTGTTGGTGAGCTTGATGGCAATGCCTACGCGATAGTTCCTGAAAAGATGAGCCGCGGTCGGCGTGTTAAAGCTCTTGCGTTTGAATTATTCGGTGTTCCCGAAGATGAAAACCTTATTGACCTTGAGTGGATTGGTGAATGCGATGCAACTGCGGATGAATTGCTAAATGGTGGAAAATCGTCCCGCGACTATGACGATGAGCCTATGTTCAGTCGTGTTTCAAAATTGGAAGAGGCAGAGAAGTTTTTGAGAAACACGCTGTCCGAAACCCCAATTGATAAAGAAGATGTCGTAGCCGCTGCTGAAGCACAGGGAATAAAACGCGAAACCTTAAAACGCGCACGCAAATCCCTCGGTGTTATTACAGACCCTCACGGCAACCGCTCATGGTGGAATTTACCGCCTTCGTAGGGATTTGCGAGGTCAAATTTGCGGGGTCAAGGTAGAGGGTAGAGTTTG
>WRHA01000280.1 GCA_009783395.1 Defluviitaleaceae bacterium | reverse complement strand
CAATAAAATTATTTTCGAAATTTTGCGGCGAGAGGAAACGCTTGCGTTTCTTACGGCGGACGAGCGGGAGTTTGTTTTGCGGCATGTGCCGGAGACCTTTCCTCTTGTGCGCGGGGCGTTTGATTTGGATGATGTTTTGCGCAACAAAAATGATTGGATTATTAAGCCGGAGGACTCATATGCTGCGCGGGGGGTTTTCGCGGGGGTTGATATGGACTCGGATGCGTGGGCGGCGGCGGTGAAAGATGCGACGGATTCCGATAGCTCCGATAGCAACAGTCAGAAAAGCGAACGTTTCTCGCGGAGCGGTTACCTTTTGCAAAAATATTGTCCGCCGTATCGCACGGAAAATCTTGATTTCAATGCAAGCGAATGCCCTGAATTTCAAACGTATAACAATATCACAGGGATGTACGTTTACAGCGGCAATCTTGCCGGGCTTTATTCCCGTGCAGGGCTTGCGGGGGTAATTTCCGGAGGGACGAGCGGCTTGACCATGGCGTCGGTTGTGGAGGGGGAATAACATGCAACAGCTAAAATCAGAACTTTCACGCGGAGAAATACGAAATCTGTATGTGCTTTTCGGCGAGGAGCGGTTTTTGGTGTTGCATTATGCGGCGGAAATTGAAGCGGCGTGTGGTGTGGCGAAAACTGTTTTCGATGGTGCGATGCCTGTGGCAGAAATTATTATGGCGGCGGAAACCGTTGGATTTTCGGCGGAGAAGCGGCTTATTTTTGTGCGAAATTCGGGGCTTTTTGCCCAAGGTCGCAAGGAAGAATCCGAGAAAATGGCGGACTATTTTGCCAAAATACCTGCGGATACGACGCTTGTTTTCACGGAGAGCGAAATCGACAAGCGCACGCGGGCGTATAAAACTGCCGCAAAGCTTGGCGCAATGTTCGAGTGCGCCCCGCTTGCATCGGCGGATTTGACAAAGTGGCTCGGTTTTTTGGCGAAGAAAAAGGGCAAAAACTTCGCGTCGGGCGCGGCGCAACATTTTTTGCGCACATGCGGAAGCGACATGTCGACACTCGCAAACGAGATGGAAAAATTAGTTCATTTTTGCGGCGAAAAAAGCGAAATTTCAGCCCGAGACATCGATGAAATTTGCACGCAAACCCTGGAAGCGCGAATTTTCGATTTAACAAAAGCCATGGGAGCGGGACGCACGGCAGATGCGCTAAAACTGTATCGCGACATGCTGTTTCTCAAAGAATCGCCGTACATGATTTTAACGATGATGATCCGTCAGCTCCGCATAATCCTGCTTTGCATGGCGCACACAAAAAAAAATACTCCCCGCGCACAGATTGCCAAGGAGTTAAAAATTATGGATTTTGTGATTGGCGAAGCACTTTCACACGGTCGCCGATTTACAGAAGAATCGCTGATTGCCGCGCTTGAAAAGTGCAGTGACACCGATTTGCGTATGAAAACGGGGCTTGTATCGCCAGAAATCGGCGTGGAGATGCTGCTTATTTCGATCGCATAATGTTAGACCTTTTTACGAAAAATAAACCAGTTCCTACAGAGATTTTTCAGCTTCATTTTGCCATAACGCGCAAGGCTGTACAGCCCTGCGCGTAATTTTGGTTTGAGGTATTTGTAAACCCAAATTAGCGGCGCGAAAATAATTTTCAGCGCGGCGGTGATAACTTTTTTCAAAAACTCGATTACCGCGACGAAAGTGACAATGATTAGGCGCGAAAGCGCGGCAAAATAGAGTACAGCCCCAAGAACCGCACCCATCACCGCAAACATGCGGATTTCGCCGAAATTTTCATGCAGGAGAAAATAAAACATGCCGCCGGTCGCGACAAGCCAAAACAACGTGTCCTGCACAGCAACTGCGTTTTTTGCAAAAAATGGCGCGGTTTTTCGCAAAATTCTAAAAGCATCGTAATAAAGTCCGATGCCCGCGCCGGTCAAAACAGATAGGAAAAAAAGCCACGCTTGTTCGGAGAGGGAAGTCACCGAAACAGCCGTCCCATAAAGGATTTGCCCTTGCCCGCGGCGGAATTTTCATATGCAATTCCGTCAATTTCGCCCGAAACCGAAAGTTCGCCGCTTTCAAGATTAATGCGATTCACATGCAAATTAACGCCGCGGATTACCAGCACACCAAGTTCCGTTTCGCCGATTACCGATTCCTCGTCAAACGATATTACGTCCGTAACCCCCAAAACACTTACGCTCTCGCGCTTCTCGATTGTGATGCTGTGCCTCGAGGGCGCACGCTTTTTTTCCTCACCGGGCATACGAAGCGGTGTCATTGTTGCCATAAAAGCCTCCCCTTTCATCTCAGGGATCAAAAAACCCCCGGTCCGTTTTTTATAGTATATGGACAGGGGGCTTGATGTAGAACACGGTCGACCTCTAAAAACCCTAAATCATTCAAGTATGTTTATATGAAGTATCGGAAACTCGGGCAAAATTTCGCGTACCCATGCTAAATCTTTTTCATTTTCAACAAGCACGATTTTCGGCTTGTTTTCGATCGCGTTGTAAAAAAGAAGAAACTCCTCCGTGCGGCGAACGGGAGAATTGCTGATACAATGCGCCGCAACCGGGAGATTGTCGTCAATATGCAAAACGCGCAAACCGTCATCCTGTGGCAAAAAAATCAGCGCGGTTTCATATTCCGAACAAAATTTGCGAAACGCTAAATGTTCGGCGGTTTCAATGCGGTCGATGCGATGAATGCTTCCCGCTGTTTTAACGCCTTCTGCCGCAATCTCCTCGGCTGTTTCAATCGGCAACGCCGCCATAAAGCATCGCTTCTCTCCTCTTTCATTCTCAAAAAAACTTGCATCGAAAACATGCGTATCTTTGTTCATTCTTATGCCAAACGGAAAATGCATATCAAAAACCGCCGTTGCAACGCTTGCGATGCGCACGGCGGTTTTTCGTGTGTTTGCGACTAAAGTCACGCCTTAACTTCCTGCCCTTTTGTGATAACAATCGGCGATTCGGGCGTGCCGATTATACGTGCGCCGCTGTGTAGGATTACGTCTTTGTCGATAATTGCGTTTTCGATTACGCAATCATTCCAAATGTGCGTCCCTTCCATAAGAATAGAGTTGGTGATATGCGAGCGGTCACCCGTGAAAACGCGGCGGAAGATAACGGATCGATTTGCATACCCATTCAAAATCGCACCGCTTCCAACAATACAATTAACAACATGTGCGTCGTTGTTAAACTTTGCGGGCGGCTCATCTTTCGGCTTAGTTTTAATGTATGGGTGTTGCAACATGAAATCGTTGCGAATTTCACGACGCAAAAAGTCCATATTGCAGTCAAAATACGAGTGAATACTACCCAAATTACGCCAGTATCCGTCAAAGCGATATCCATAAATACGAAGTCGCTTGCGATAGCGCGAAAGCAAATCAAGCACGAGGTCGTAACGCCCTTCGGAAACAATCGTCTCGATAAGCTCAATTAACAGCGGGCGCGAGATGATATACACACCTATTGACGCTAAATCCGACTGCGGCTCAAGCGGCTTTTGCTCAAGATCGGTCATGCGTTCCGCTTGGTCAAGCTCCATCACGCCGTATTGCCTAATGTCATCACCATCGGGGACTTGGCGGTATGCGATTGTAATGTCTGCCTGCTTTTGCTCGTGGAACGCAATCAGCTTGTTAAAATCCATCTTGTATACGCAATCGCCGGAAGAAATTATTACATATGGCTCATTGCTTCGCTTGAGGTAAGTCAAATTTTGAAAAATTGCGTCCGCCGTGCCTCGAAACCACATCGAATTTTCGCCGCTTTGGTATGGCGAGAAAACAAACATGCCCCCCTGCTTGTTGCCCAAATCCCACCACTTGGGGCTGGACAAATGGTCGTGTAACGAACGCGAGTTGTACTGTGTAATAATGGCTACTTTTTGTATGCCTGAGTTTGTCATGCTGCTAAGCGGAAAGTCGATGGCGCGATAGCAACTTCCAACCGGGAGCGCGGAAGCGGCACGATTTTCCGTAAGTGCGCCAAGGCGTTCATTTCTTCCGCCTGCTAAAATTATTCCGACCGCTCTCATGATCTCACCCCGCTTTGATTTACTTCTTTCACGATGCTTTGCCCGCTGTCAAGTTGCCCCTCGGGATAATCGTCGGACGTTGTTTTGCCGTAAATTACGCAATTTTTGCCGATTCGAACATTGCCGGGGATTTCTGAATGCTCACCGACAACGGTTATGCCCGTGTCGTAAATTTTCGGGCGATGTATGTTCGGGACGATTTCGCCCACGTCTGCGCCGAGATGCGTATTATCGCCAATCTTACAATGTGCGTCGACTATTGTGCGATCAAGCACGGAGTTTTTGCCGACGTAACAGCTCTTCATCAGAATCGAATTGATAACGACCGCGCCTTCTTCAACGATAACATCCGGTCCGAGAATCGAGTTATACACTTTTCCCAAAACCTCGCAACCCTCGGAAACGATACTTGCCTTAACCTCGGAGTTTAATCCTGTAAAAAGCGGCGGCTGGTGGTCGGAATCGGTATAGGTTTTGTCAAAATTTTCGTACAAATTAAAATCGGGGACAGTCTGAATTAAATCCATATTTGCAGCCCAGTAGGATTCAACAGTTCCGACGTCCCTCCAATAACCTAAAAACGGATACGCAAACATGCGCCTGCCCTCTTCGAGAAGCATGGGCAAAACATGTTTTCCGAAATCCGAATCAGGGTGGATTTTGTTGTCGCGTTCAAGTGCATCGCGAAGCAAATCCCATTTAAAGATGTAGATACCCATGTTTACGAGATTTGACTTTGGCTTTGGCGGCTTTTCTTCAAACTCGTAGATGCGATTGTCGTCGCGTATGTTAATAACGCCGAAACGACTTGCCTCCTCGATGGGAATTTCAAGTGCGGCGATGCTTACGTCACAGTTGTTTTTTTTGTGAAACGCAAGCATTCTCGAATAATCCATTTTGTAGATATGGTCGCCGCCGAGAATTAGCACATACTCGGGGTTACACTGATCTATGAAATCCATGTTTTGATAGATAGCGTCGGCGGTTCCGGCATACCATTCACCGCTTGCGGTTTTCATGTGTGGCGACAAAATCGTTACGCCGCCTCTTCGTCTGTCCAAATCCCACGGTGATCCGATTCCGATGTGCTGATTAAGTTGTAGCGGCCGATATTGCGTCAAAACACCGACGGTTGTAACACCGGAGTTTACGCAATTTGACATCGCGAAGTCGATAATGCGGTATTTTCCGCCAAAAGGCACCGCCGGCTTCGCTTTGTTTGAGGTAAGTACGCCCAAGCGGCTACCTTGCCCCCCCGCTAACAACATGGCAATCATTTCCGATTTGCGCAAGTTGTCCACCTCTTTTCCATAAATTTTCACACAAATTTCTCTAAATTTATTATTTCACCATTTCATAGGATAGTCAATATGTTTGCTAAAACAAGTGTACCAATAACCCGCTCCGCAACTTCGGCTCAAACCATGTTGATTTCGGCGGCATGATTTGATTGGCGTCGGCGACAGACATGAGCTCATCCATCGAAGTCGGAAACAGAGCGAAGGCAACAGCCATTTCACCGCTGTTTACTCGGGCTTCAAGGCCCTCAAGACCGCGTATGCCGCCAACGAAGTCGATGCGCTTGTCGGCGCGAGGGTCATGAATGCCTAAAATCGGCGAAAGCAGCGTGTTTTGCAAAACGGAGCAGTCGAGATTTTCAATCGGATCGGCAGAATTGGGCGGATTTTTTTTCACAAGTCGATACCACTGTTCCTTCATATACATGCCCACTTCAAATTTTTGTGAAGGTTTAATCGGCGCGGAACTTTTTTCAACATCCCACTCCACGCCAAGTT
>WRHA01000279.1 GCA_009783395.1 Defluviitaleaceae bacterium | reverse complement strand
CCTCGCGTGAGAAGATGGCTTTGGCGGCTTCCTCGAAACGCATCTCGGCGACAACTTCGTTGGCATCAATTTCACCCGCCGATGCGTCGATTTTTTCGCGCAAATGCGCCTGATACGCGCCGATTCGCGCAAGCAAACACGGGTTTACGTCGCTGTGAATTATGCGTGTTGTGTAAAACGCGCCGCGATCGGGGTTGGTGAAAATTTCGCGCAAATCCGCTTTAACGCGCTCGACTATCGCGGCGATAAACTGCTTACCGTTCGAAAGCTCGCGTTTTGCGGAAGCGAATTGTTCCGCCAATTTTTCATCGACGTCCACACGACGCGTTTTTATAACGTTGCGATGGCTGTAATAATCCGTTTCGGCATAGTCCAGCTTAATCGGCGGAAGGGTTCGCGCAAGCTGCGCACCAAGCGCGGAAATTTCAAGCGGTTTTGCAAATTCCTGCAAATCATAATCATCCGGCTCTGCCTCAAACATCTCGCCCATTTCGCAAAAAAGCGCGTGCGCGAGATATGCATTAAACCCTTCCATCGGCAAAACCGCCGCCGACGCACCGATTATATTGTAGGAAAAATTTGCGCACGCCGCCATTCCCGGCGGCAAATTGCTTTTCATTGCGGCGATATTCGAGATTAAATTGCTGTGATAATCCTGCACGGCAAACTCACTGCCGCTCTCCTTGTCCTCAAGTGCAAGAAAGTTTACGATATTTTCCGCCGTAACATTCATGCAATAATCGTATGCGTTTTTCAAAAAAACGCCGTCGATATTGCACGCAGAAACCAAGTGGCACAAATTAAACGGCGGCAAGGCGGAATGCACCTCAAGCCGCGTGCCGTATCTTTGCGAAAAACGTTCGCCGCGTTCCTCGATATTCATGAAATAATCCAGCTCTTTAAGCGCGGCATAACCGTTTCGCTGTATGTACTCCTCGGTGTGGATGCTTATATTATTGCCCGCGAGATGCACGTCGGGCGTGAACAAATATCCCGTAATTTCAACCTTGTCGATGCCCTTCGCGCCATACTCGCGCTCCATCAGGCCGCGCACAATGTACGGTACATCCATAAACATTCCGCCGCCCGTGCCGCCCGAAACCCCCGAAAGCACAAACACAAGCAGCTTATTTTCCCGGTCACTGCGAAGCGACTTGATTTTATTCGAAATCGCATCAATCGCCGTATTAATTTTTTCAAAAAGAAGCAACCGACCCGCCTGCCTGTTACCGCTCGCGCCTTTTGTGCCGTCGGTAATCGTAAGGTCGGGCGAAAGCCACTCGCTGATATAATCCGGAATCGTCGACCGATTATTCAAAATCGCGCCAATCCCGGCATTTGAAAGAAGCACCGCCTCGGTGTAAGCATCGAGCGTCACGCCGCGATAATTCTTGCGGTCATGAGCATTTGTTTCAAGCGCGAGATACTCGATATTATCGGGCTTTTGCTTTTTTTCCGGCAGTTTAAACCGCCGACTTATCTGATATTTCAGCCGCAAAAGCGCGTCAATACCCGTCCCCCCAAGCCCAATCACAAGTACGGGATGATTTATCGTGTCGATGCGCGCCTTTTCGCCAAAAATCCCGCCGCCCGTTGAAATATCCATCTGCTTAATGTTTTCGAGAATAATTTGCTTCATTATAAATCAGCCCCTTCATGCCAGTATATGCGCGAAGGGGCTTATAATATGAGGAGACGGCCATGTAATGCATCTAACTTGCCAGAGCCATTATTTTGTCCTCGCGCTCGGCATGGATAACGAATCGGACTTCGCCCGTATATTTTAAATCCACCTCAAGCAGATCCTTGACAGCCATTTTAACTCGCTCCACAAGCGCATCAAAGGAGTCCGACTCGAGAACCAAACCAAATTCATCGTCGTCCGCTTCCGCAACCCAAACGCCATCATCCCAAACTATTTTCATTTTGCAAATTCTCATCCCAAAACCCCGTCAACAATAGCCTGAAACTCCGCAGTCATTGCGTCAAGCTTTGCCGTCATGTCGGCGTCGGTTGCGGTGCCGGGGAGTTTCGCGCCGAAGTACAGCTTGATTTTCGGTTCGGTTCCGGAGGGGCGCACGCACGCCCAAGAGCCGCCTGCCACAGTGTAGTGCAAAACGTCGGAAACGGGCAAAACAGCGGCTTTAACATCGCCGCTCGCGGTATCTGTAACCGTGCGGTTTTTGTAATCGCTGATTTTTGTGATTTTCGCGCCGTCGAGGGATTTTGGCGGAGAACTTCGCAATGCGGCCATTATGCGACCGATGTTTGCAACGCCGTCAACGCCTTTAAGCGTAATCGACACGGTGGACTCGCGGAAAAAGCCGTATTTTTTGTACGCGGCATCAAGCACTTCGATAAGCGAAAGCCCTTGTGTGCGATAATATGCCGCCGCTTCGCAGATGATCAAGCTTGCAACAACCGCGTCCTTGTCGCGTGCGTGCGTGCCTGCGAGATAGCCGTAGCTTTCCTCAAATCCGAATACATATTTGTAGCTTTTCTCAGCCTCAAACTCCTTAATTTTCTCGCCGATGTATTTGAAGCCCGTCAAGACCTCTGTGTATGCAAGGCCGTTTGCTTCGCATATTGCACGGGTCATGCCGGTTGAAACGATAGTTGACACAATGATGCCGTTTGCAGGCAATTTACCCTTCGCCTGCCTTTGCGTAACAATATATTCCGCAAGCAAAACGCCGATTTGGTTGCCGTTAAACATGTAATAGTCGCCGGATCTCCCGCTATTTTTGATGTTTTTTACAGCCACGCCGACGCGGTCGCAATCGGGGTCGGTTGCGATAATGATATCCGCATCCTTTTCTTTCGCGAGTTTAAGCGCGAGCTCGAATGCGGCTTTGTCTTCCGGATTGGGGTAGGAAACCGTCGGGAAGTTTCCGTCGGGCTTTTCTTGCTCCGGCACGACGAAAACATTTTTAAATCCGACCTCGCGCAGAGCGCGTTGTGTTGAAACATTGCCCGCTCCGTGCAGAGGTGTGAATACGATTTTCAAATCCGACGCAGGAATAATTTCCGCGTTCAAACACTGCGCTTTTACGTTTTTCAAAAACTCGTCGTCAACTTCGGGCGGTGCAATATTGAAAAGCCCCTTAGCGATTGCCTCATCCCTCGCCATCGTTTTTACCATGCCGAAATCCGTTACCTTTGAAACCTCGGCGATAATATCCTCGTCACGCGGGGAAGCGCATTGCGCTCCGTCTGCCCAGTACGCCTTATATCCGTTGTACTCCGGAGGGTTGTGGCTTGCGGTTACGACTATGCCGGACACGCAGCCGAGATGCCGCACGGCAAACGATAAAAGCGGCGTTGGGCGCAAACTCTCGAACGTGTAGGTTTTTATACCGTTCGCGTTAAGCACCAAGGCCGCTTCCGTAGAAAATTCAGGCGACATCCGCCGACAATCGTGCGCGATTGCAACACCCATGCCGGGCTTGTAATCATCGCTTTTTAGGATGTAGTTGGCAAGCCCTTGTGTCGCACTGCGAACGGTGTAGATGTTCATGCGGTTTGTACCTGCGCCGAGAACGCCTCTAAGCCCGCCCGTGCCGAACTCCAGCGTGCGATAAAATCTATCCTCTATTTCCTTTTCATTGCCCGCGATTTTGCGAAGCTCTGTTTTTGTTGCCTCGTCGATTGCCGGGTCGGCAATCCAACTTTCGTACGCTTGTTTGTAGTCCATGTCAAAACCCTCTCTATCTATTAAATTTTGCACGCAGTTTGTCGCGCCACGTTGGCGGCGCGTCTTCGGTTATGCCTTTGCGGCGCGATTTGCGTTGCTGTTCGAGTTGCATTTTTGTTTTCTGCCCTTTTAGGGCAACAATGTACGCGCCCGCGATGTCGACCGACACGGTTTTTTTCACAGGCAGGATTTTATAAGTATTTTCCTCGCACATCATTGTCATAATTTGCGGGCCGATTTTTACTTTAACCAGCGGCATTTTAAACATGCGTCCCATTCGCGGAACCTGCGCAATCATTTCCTTTGGGAAGTTTGCGTTTGCCAGCTTGTCTTTTTTCTTGTCGATAACATACAGCGAGACGGTTTGTTTGTGTTGGGAGATGATGTCGCTTTGTTGTGCCTGTTTTTTACCCGCCCAGCTATTTAAAAAATAAAGTGCGATGCCCACAATCACAAGCACAATTGACACAATTAACAGTATTGCCCACCAGTCCAAAATGCACCAGCTCCTCTGTAAAATTTTAGATATTATATCATGTGTTGCGGATATAGTGGAATAGAAATTGTTGCGCGATGCCTGAAAATTTGCAAATTTCCTTTGGAAATCCGTCGGGGAAATATTTGGCCATTGCGCGACGAATCCATACATCTGTGGGGTAACGCTCGATGCGCCCGAAGCCGTAAAGCAAAACGCATTCCGCGACCTTCGGGCCGACGCCTCGAATTTGTTGCAAAATTTCGCACAGCTCGTCGGAAGGCAGATTTTCGCACAGGTGCAAATCAATCGTGCCGCCTGTGACGCGCCGCGCCGCGTCGAGTACATATCCCGAACGGTATCCCAAGCGCAGGGGCGCAAGGTCGGTTTCGTTTAGCGTGTTCAGCACTTCCGGCGAGGGAAAATCGAATTCGCCGCAGGGCAGTTTTTCGCCAAATGCCTCGCACAACGCCTCAATCATTTTTTTTATTCGCGGGATGTTTGCGTTTTGGCTTAATATAAACGATACCAGCGTTTCCCACGCGTCTTGTTTCAAGAGACGAAGCCCCGGCGAAAAATTCACGGCATTTTTCAGATGCTCGTTGTCGGCCGAAAAAATTTTTCGCAAACTTTCGTAGTCGCGCTCAATATCGAAATAATTCTTCCAAATTTTTTCAAACTCGTCCACCGTAACATTATGCAAAATAACTTTGTCATTTTTGCGCGAAATTTCCAGCCTGCGCCCATGTGCAATGCCGACAAATTTTTGCGGCGCAATTTCGCGCCATCTGAATGCCTGCCCGCAATCCAGTGTTTGCGCAAGGTCGAAGGACGCGTGCAAAGAAATTTCGTTGTTTTCCTGTATGTAGTCCATTGTTTAGCTCCTTCACAATTTTTTTCTCGATGGCATAACATAATAAAAAAGAAGGAGAGCATGTTATGCCTTTAAACTTTCCGCCGGCACCGACGGCTTATTTCAGTCGCGGACGCGAGGGGCAACATTCGACCGCACAGGGCGAAGGAATGCACTCGGGAGCAAGCTCGCCCGCAAGCGATGTCTTTCTCAGAAATTATCCGCTGGGAATTACGCGGGAACCGAGGAGAGCTATGCCGGTTGATCCGATTTCTATGGGAATGCACGCGCAAAAGTCGCCGATGATTCCGATGCAAAACCATGCACAGAAGCCGCCGATGATTCCGCAACAAAATCATATGCATAGATCGCCGCCGATTCCGCAACAAAATCACATGCATCAATCGCCGCAGGGGCAAATGCCCCCGCAACAAATGCCCCGGCAGCAAGCGACCCCGCAACACATGCAGGACGCGTCGCCCGCCGTTGCCGCCGAGCAGTTTCGCCGCGCAAACAAGAATCTGCCCGACGGTGTGCGTTACGAGCCCCTCGATGAGGAGACCATGAAAATTTTGCGAGGCGCGGCGGCTCAACGAGGGCAAGCGAGTACAAGCGAAACCGCGCACACGTCGGAGGATCAATCGAACGCGACAAACACGTAAGCTCTACACAACAATAATAGCTTCGCCGCGCTCGCTTTGAAAGCCGCAGGGGATGTTCGTTGCTATGCGATAAATGTCGGCGGCTTCGAGATCTTTCGCGAGCATTTTTGCGGCGGGGGTTTGTTTG
>WRHA01000278.1 GCA_009783395.1 Defluviitaleaceae bacterium | reverse complement strand
AACCCTGCGGGTTCTTGAAAATCTGGTTGTTGCAGTTGCCAATGTCGCCGGCAACGTTGGTGCATTGGCGGGCGCGGCATCTGTGGTTGTAAGCGTTGTTGCATTACTCCTCGCACCGATAGACATTATTCAGATAGCCCTGTTTATAATGGCCGGCGTACTTGCACTCCGGCAAGTTGATATGCGCTTGGGTCCCTTGGACATGCTTGCAAACAAGCACCTGTATACCAGAGAAGAGGCCGGAGGCAGGTAAGAATTTGTCTGAAAGGAAGTTGACCATGCTTCAAAAATTCGATTTATCTACCCCTCGGGAGAATTTTTACAATATTACAAGCCAAGTGCGTGAAGCCGTTTCTGCAAGTGGTGTGAAGGACGGAATTGCCGTGGTTTTCTGCCCGCACACAACGGCGGGTATTACCATAAACGAAAACGCCGACCCCGATGTTGTTCACGACATGCTTTTGGGTTTGGCGAAAGCCTACCCCGACCGCCCGGAGTTTCGCCACGGCGAGGGTAATAGCGCGGCGCATTTGAAGGCAACCGCCGTGGGTTCGAGCGCAACCGTGATTATCGAAGGCGGCAGGCTGCTCTTGGGAACTTGGCAATCGATTTGGTTTTGCGAGTTCGACCCGCCAAGGAAGCGCGCGTTTAGCGTAAAAGTGATTGGAGATTAGGGATATGAAAGGAAGATTTTAATGGAAATCGTAGTAAGGAAAGCAACCGAGGCAGATATTGCCAAACTGAAAAACAACCCTACATGGGGTTGCGAGGTGTCCGAATTTGACTGGCATTACAGCCGGGAGCCTGTTAAAATTTCGGGCACATCGCTAAGATGAACCTGCTGATATGGCTTCAATACGACCACCGCAAGCAAGTGAAAATTTTTTCGACCGCTTGACAGCGAATCATTGTTCGGCTATAGTGTGCGTGAGTTATGAGGCAACACCTTTTAGTGCCGTCTTTTGCAAGCGTCCCTATGCGACAAACGGTAGCCCCGTCCCTGCGCAATAAACGCCTCTGAATTGTCAGGCTTAATCGGTCGACACCTTGAAACTTACCCTGCAACAAACATAGGAACAATGCCCGCTTTCTTGCACAATGAATTCATTCGCGCGAAGGTGCTTGGGGCAAAGTTCCGATTCGGACGTCCGAATTTTTTTTCATTGTTCAAAAACAAAAAAACAAAACCACGACAGGCAAGAATGCGCCGGATGGTCTAATCCGGGGACTCGCGTTCTTGATTGGCTTGGTTTTTGTTTTTTTATTGGCAGAATAAGGTAAGCAACCTACACCTTCATACGCTAACACACACAAACTTGCAGCGTTTTATAATACGCAAAATTTTGCAGATGAGGTATGAATACGTAATGTCCGCATACAAAGCGGTCATATCAACAGTACAACCGCTTACGTGGGCGGCATAGTTGGCAGGGCTGTAAATACAGTTATTACCGACAGCTATTCTCATGCGAATGTAACCGGAAGGCGGCGCGTCGGGGGCATCGTTGGTGTCGCGAATAACTCCATTATCGAATGCTGTTTTTCAACAGGGCATATTCACGCCTTTATCGGCTCAACCAACACACAATTTTCTGCAAACGCCGGAGGCATAGCGGGCATAGCAGAAAATTCAACAGTTATCAGAGACAGCTTTAGCACGGGATCGGTTGATGCATTTCATGCCCATATCGGCGGAATTGCAGGAAGAGCGGTAGCCTCAAGAATCACCAACAATTACAGCCCTCAATTGCTACCAATTACAACTCCTTGATAATGTCTGCGGCAGAGGGCGGGCATCCGGGGACATATTTCTTAAATCCGCGAGTGCAATTTCCCACGCCGAATGCTCCCGTTTTATTTATAAATCCCTGACCTATATGGATTTTTTGGCGTGACTTGCCGCATCGGTGAAGCGCGTGTATCAAAGCCGCGCAACATACCGAACAAGCCGCATCTTCTTCGATTAAAGACTTGTAGCGTTCAGAGATACGCTTGCTTTTTTCGGAATGGAGCGGCTTTTTATCGGCGTTTAACTCAACAATTTGCGTTTCGCTTGAGAAATAATTACCCAATCCCATTTTTTTGCCGATTGATAAATATTCTATATCGTCGGGTCTGTAGCCGATTAACTCTGCGCAAAATGAATCAACCTCAGTCGGGTTTTGCCCCACAATTATACGGTTTGCGGTCAAGGGAGTTCCGCCCTCTTCAAACGATAAATCTCCGCAAATGCCGTCAACCACGCAATATCCTGTTTTGAGCAGCGCGTTAAGTACAGCGATGGGCTTGTGCAAGCCCATTGTGTGAAAATTTCGCATATCCTTTTCCGTAATACACCCCTTCAAGTTTTTCATGTTGCAAGTCAATCGCGTTTGGCAATGCGCTTTTAACACCGGCACATTGATTAAAAAATCTGTTTCTAATGCCTTTTCGTAAATTTCAATTGCACAGCCGGAGTGAGTTAATTTTTTTGAACTGCTGTTTTTCAAATCAATTAACGGCACTCCGTACTTCTTTTGCAGTGGCTCATAATCAGCGACTGCATAGGCTTTTTTTGTGTCGTAGCCAATCGCGGAGCTTTCGATTACGCTGATATTCGTAACGCCAAATTCTTTCAAAAAAAGAATAATTCCTTCCACGACTTCGGGATGAGTTGTCGCGCCGTTGCTGGGCGGTTGAGGCGTAACCAAATTGGGCTTGATTGCAACTTTGTAATGCGGCTTCAAATATTTTTCTATATCGGATGCGGTCAAAGCATCGCGGGTCATTGTTGCCCACTCCGTGCCGTAATTTATCACAAGCATGATGCATCTCCCCTCAAAATATCTTCAAGCAACATTTTGCAACCGTCCGTTACAAGCCTGTATGTAAGCTCGAAATCGCCGGATGAGAACCTACACCAACCGCAAATTCTTGAATAAAACCGAAACCGTGCCGTCGGGGTGGGTGGTTATTTCCAGGTCGTCTTCTGTTGCGGCCAGTTCTGTTGGGAAGCGTATTTCCACGCCGTTTTCGGCTTTTAGTTTGTGGGTGCTGAATTGTTGATTTACCACGCGTTCGCCCAGGGGAAGGTCTTCGCGCACGCCGGCTTCGCGTAGAGCGTTTACATATTGGGTTTTCATTTCCGGGTCTTCGAAGGCTTTGCCGGCTACGTTGTCTATGGAAATGAAGCCGTCTTCGACCTCGGATTCGTCCAGCACGGCGGTTTTTATTTTTGCGGACACCTTTGGGTCGCTCTTGCAGAATTCGTCTACGAATTCGGAAGTTACCTCGCTTATTAAAACAGCCTGCTCCTTTTTGGATGGCGAGGTTTCGCAGTCCAGAAACAGTTCGGAAAAGTACATTACTGTGTTGCCCTCTATTACTGCGGATTTTTCTGTAAGAGAAAGGGGCATTGCCGCGCCGTTTAGGCCTATCAGGCACGCATACTCCACTTTGCCGGAGTTAAAGGGCAAAGCGGTGCAGGTTGTCAGCTGGTTGTCTGAGCCTTTTGAATTGTGTGCGTAAACCTCTTGGTAGTGCAGAAGCAGCACGGCTAAGTAGTCACCGCTGTTGTGTTCAACCCTTGTGACAAGCATGTCGCAGGGTGGAATTGCGGTGTATTTTTTCATAATGGCATCCATTTTTTCTGCAATGGCGCGGGATGTTTCTTTGAAATGCCTTGTGTTGTTTTGGTATTCGCCCAACAGTTCGTAGATTTTTGAGTCGTGCTTAAAATCTGCCGTGCGCACTGCCGGGTTATTGATTAGCTTTTTTACGTGCTTTGTGATAAACGCTTCGCATATTTCGCTGTCTATATCCAGCTCTGCCTCGGAAAAAACCGAGGGTGGGCCGTCGTTGCGCAGAATATGCAGAATTGCATTTTGTATTTTGAGTGCCATATCTTTGCTCCTTTGTGTTTTATTGACCGTAGGTTCTGAATTCATAAACTTATTTGCTTATTGGAACTCCGGGCAATGCTTGGTATGCTGTTGTCATATAAATTAAAGTGTGGATTTGTAAACCTCATTATACCACCAAAGGAAGTCTCCGTTAAGATGAATTTCCGCTTCTCGCCTCTTTGCGAGAGCTGCGTCTTTTTCTTCGTAAAAGGCTAAGGCCGTACTACACAAATGATACATGGACACTTATGACGCACCCGACAAGAGCCAACCCCATACCGCAACCCGCCCCGGTAGCGCACGATTTTCGTTTTTTTGAATTTGTAAAAACAAATACAATGTTTACAAAACACGCGACAAAAATGATATAATCCGGTAGGTGGGAAGTTCCCCCGCAACATTTTCGTGGGAGGTATTTTAATGTATAGAAAAATCGAAAATAGCCCGCGCATGACAAGAAACCAAGTATCAGAAGAATATCCCGACAAGTATATATTGATGCAACGCGATAACAGAGATACGTTTGACCCAACAGGAATTGCTTTGTATGTGGGAGATGACTATGATGAATTGTTTTCCCTGCAAGTAGATTTGCCTGTTAGGTTAGGCGTAGTAATCGAAGGAATAAATATCAGCGGCAGGCTGACGTTGGGGGATTTGGTAGTTAATGGGTGAGATAAAATTAAACCGTGACGGCTTTGCATTTTTAGAAATGGATATTCGCCCTGCCGATTCGCCAACAATGGAAACTGTACTGTACAAAGTGGATACGGGCGCGAATTGTACAACGATAAGTTTTCAGCAACTTTTGAAATTAGGTTATGACGAAGATTGGGTAAAATCGGGAAAAGCGGCGCGTCCGACCGTTGCGCCCGGCTTGCCTGTTGATGATTGTTACGAAGTAATCTTGCCCGAAATTCGCATAGGAGATTGGGTTGGCTACAACTGGCCTGTTACTACAAGTTTAAGCGTTCCGTTCAAATTCTTGCTTGGTACGGATTCCATGCGGTTTTTCAACTGGCATTTTGACTATGAAAATGATGTGTGCAAATTTGACTTAATACCGGGCAAGCGGAAAATGTTATTCAACCAAAAAGAACAGTCAATTCACGCAATTGATGATGATTTCTGTTTTCGGAAGCATGGTGTACACCCTTATTCGTAGGCCACACAACGGACAAAAAAAATCGGTGCGGGTAGTATCACTACCCGCACCAATTGAAATCGGCGAAAAAAAAATTCAACCGGCCACAATTTCGACCGGTTGAATCCAACAAGGAAAATTAAGAAAGGGAGATATCAGCTTACAGATAAACATACACGACTCTTGCACCAGCATCCCATCTTACATATGCGCCGAGTGTTTCGCTTACGTATCTGAGCGGTACAAAAGTACGGTCGGCAACGATAATCGGCATACCCATGCCACCCGGAAGAGGCGAGTCGACGGGAAGTTGTAGGCTTTGACCGAAGCCCGAAATGGTAACTGTGCGGGTTGATTCTATCCAACCGACTGTCGCACCCATTCTTTCGCCGACAACGCGTAAGGGAACCATCGTTCTGTCGCCTTCAATAAATGGTGCCGCGTCGAGCGTTCCGACGGGTACGTCGTTTATTGAAAAATTCCGGCTGTCGATTTCAAAACGCAGTACATTTATGATCTGATCAGGAGGAGGTGGATCATCGGGGATTGTTACTCCCATGCCAAAATCAAGGTAAATCGTAATGGCACCGACCCTCTGCTCGCCCGGCAAATTTGCCACGTCGATCGCACTTAAAAGCATTTGGCCGTGTGTAGAGTCGAATCGCATTCCCAGACCTTCGTTTGCGAATCGCATAATCGCTGCGCGTGCAAAGGTTATTGAAATCGCGTCGGGCAGATCGGCAAGGCCGAAAATCACGTTT
>WRHA01000277.1 GCA_009783395.1 Defluviitaleaceae bacterium | reverse complement strand
CGGCGATATTATCGAGCAGGGCAGCCACGAAAAACTGCTTGAGCAAAACGGCTTCTATGCAGACTTGTACAACTCCCAATTCGACGGCGGCGCGCCAAGCGCGCAGTGAGCACCGGGGACATGTTCTCGTTGCTGAGTGTTCGTCTCGAAGCCGGATACTGTTTTCGGTGCGAATAATTTGGTGCGGGTAGTGACACTACCCGCACCGATTTGAAAATTTTAATTTTGGAGGGATGATTTAAATGAATGAAGAGAAAAAAATCGAGCAAGAAAAAAAAGGCGGAAGCAAATTTTGGATTGTGGCTGTTTTGACATTGCTTCTTGTCGGCGGCGCGGCAACCGGGATTTATTTTGTTTGGCGAAGCGCGGGGTACATTACTACGGATAACGCAACGGTAACGACCACCCTCTTTGATGTTATGCCGCCTGTTCCGGGCATACTTGAGCGGTTTACTGTTTCCGAAGGGCAATATTTGGCAGAAAACGATGTTATCGGCTGGGTAGAAAACGGCGAATCGATGCGCTCACCGTTTGAAGGGCTTGTTGTAAGCACAAGTGCAAGGCAGGGGCAACAGGTTTCACCTATGGATCGGCTGGCCGTTATTGCCGACGTAAACAATATCCACGTCCGAGCCTATGTTGACGAAACAGATGTCGGGCGGCTTTACAGAGGGCAAAGTGTTTATGTAACAATCGACCCTTTTGGAAACAGGCAATTTAGCGGCTACATTTCGGAAATATCACGCATCACAAGCGCGGAGCTTGCGGGACAATCGTTATTTTTTAACACAGGCGGCAATTTCACACGCGTTGTTCGCATATTGCCAATCGAAATACGAATTACCGACGATGTTCTTTTAAACGACTTTATCGGCGTAAATGCACGAGTGCGGATTCAGCTTCGCGAGTGACGCTTGAGAATTTCAAATTAAATGTTGGACAAAAAAATTGTACATGCTATAATCCGATTCGTGTACTCATGAAACAAAAGAAGTTCACTTTCGTTTCGGACTGGCAGTTGCTCACGAACCGAAACTTCAGAAGAATTTCAAAAGAAGTTTCGGTTCGTGAGTATAGCAACATTTACCTGGCTACAGCATATACTACAGGAGCTGTGCCCAAAAGCGGAGAGTTTATGAAAACTACAACCATGACGAGCATGATGTATCGCCTCTTCGGCGAGGAATTGTCGCACACGTTTTGCGAAACCGTTGCAACAGCCATGCTTGGCCAAAATACATATGCCGTTTTTAGTCACGAACCTTTTTCGCTGTGCAAATGGGACACCCCCGAGTGGTTTTCCGACCACTACAATTTCGATAATTTCGACTACATTTTGATGGTTGCACGGAAAGGGGCCTCGACCTTTCGTACGTTTTTGCGCGTTATCGCGAAAATGGCCGACAACAATGGAGAAAAGGAACGCTTTAACAAATTTGCCAAAAAAGTTATTTTGCTTAACACACGCACGACGGTATTTGACGAATTTTCCAATGAAAACAAAGGCAAGAGAAAAATGCGAATCCTTATAATCGACGATCTCCTTGGGCGCGGACGTAATGCACTTCATGCCGTCAGGGATATGTATCGCATGGGCTTTGAGCCGGAAAATATTTTCTACACCGCTCTTGGATTTAATCAAAGTCAGGCGAAGCAAGGAGACTTCGAAAAAAGCCGAGTGACAAGAATTATCAAAAAAGAGACCGACGGAACATACTGGCTAGAGTTTAATCCGAGCGAACTGCGTAATAATCACGGAAGCGACGACTTCAAAAAATACGAGAGGATACGTCTGTTCCTGCCGTACAGTTTAGCTCACGTAAACGCCGATTTTTTCAACTCTACGCTTTTTTTGCATAAGTGCGAAATGAACTTTCGCTCCCAACGCTTCATCCGATTTATGAAATTCGCTTCCCAACCATACACCGCATATGCGGCGTATGCGATTATAAGGAAAAATTCCAAGCTATTTTCAAGGCTAAAATTTGATGACATTAACAAAAACGGCAACGAAAGGGTGCGTCGGTTTGATGCGCCGGTTACTGAGGATGTCGACTTTCCGGAAGAAAACGAATCCGTGTCATATTTAACCGTGCGAGCATGCTCCGAAAAAACGTCGTATTTTTCCGGTATACAGGCGCGCTTCAACGACGAAACCGACGAACTTTCCATTTATCCCAGAATTTTTCTGCCCTCACTAACTGCGGTGCAGCTTCGCGAGATATATGTCAAGCTTTTTAGTGTAAAGAAAATCGATCTGGAGAACGTCAATCCGATGATGAAGCTCGTTTACGCATATGCCGAGAGACCAACCGACGCAACCTTTAGGGTGTTGCCGCATAAATTCAATAATTTTGATTGGGAGTCAATCGAATACAAGCAATATGCTGACGATATGCAGGCAAAACATATCTACGAACACATGGGGCGGATTGTTTCTCTTGTGCTTGCTGCATTAGCCGGCATGGAATTTGCACAAGAGCGTGGACTAAGGCTCGACGATGCGGCAAGCATTTTTGCAGAAAGCGTCGCACGCTATCTTATAGCCCACAAACATGGGGCTTCTGCAATTGCGATTACGAAGGAACTCTTGAAAAACTGCCGAATAAACGTCGAAGGCGCGGAAATATTTGACTTCACAAGCGCGCGCTATGAAAACGATATGTTCATCGAAGGAAATTGGGAAACAACTTGGGCGAATTATTTAAAAGATACGGTGAATCCTCAAAACTTTGAGGCGGCGGCTACAGTTGTCAACGATTATTTGCATGGAGCGGACGAAAAAGATAAAAATCTAATCGCACACTTGTCCGAAATACAGGACTTAATCTCTCGCGCCGACGAAGACCTACCCGTGAAGATTTCGCCCGTGCCGCTTTGCGTTATGAAAAATATAGTTTTGAAACGATGCAATGGTACGACGGTCGATAGAGATACATGGTACGAAGACTTTATTTTTGCGGTGTTTTCTTTGTTGTGCGCCGGAAGCATCGGTGTTGCACTTTATTCGGAAAGCGACAGGACTCTCGAAAAACGCGAATCGGCTGCATATGACGACATCCTTTCGTTCCAATGTTGCCAGTGCGCCGAACTTTCCATACTTGATGCTGTTCGAAAAATGAAGGATTATGGCGGTTGGATGGCCGTCAATGCGCTTCGTAGCATATATAACTATGCTGCACATATAGATGAAGCACGCATAAGTGTTCTTAAAAAACTTTACGCGCGAATTGATTGCGAAATAGAAAATGCGAAAAGCCCTCCTGATCCACATGTAGTCAAAGATATAAAAGATAAAATTGATTATTTTTTCCATTCGCCGGGCAGCTTTGGTGCGACGGGTATCTCTGATCGAGCAGGTGTCATATCAGAGCGTTGTCTGCCTAAAGACGATCCAAATCGGCCTCTCCTTAACGCCATTGTCGGCTTCGAGTGGGGCTATGTTCAGTAGTTTGCTTACAAAAGAAAACGAAGGGAAGATACTGTCTATATGCCGGAAAGCACGCTGAAATTTCACCAAGGAATACGAAAACCTGCCGCCGCAAGCTATGCAGAAAGCAAGCTTAGAGAACAAAAACCTCGCGCCAATAGATTTATTTCTCCCCACGTTGTAGGCGAATTTTTGAAATACACAATCGGACGCCGCCTTATTCGCATTGCGAGAAGAGAAGGGGACGCGGTCGAGTACGAAGATCAGGACATTCAAGCCTTCTCCGCTGAGTTGTACGGCATTCTGGCAGGGTTTGTCGGCAAGAATCAATATGTTGCAGGCACGGATGTTTATCCGTTTGAAGGTAACGGAAGCAAGTGTAAAAAGAATACGAAACCGCACTGTAAAAACATTTGCAAACACCTTGCGAAGTTGGTGTGCAATAATTGCGCAAAACGCACAAGTTGCCAGTGTCTGAACGCGCTCATTTGCACAGAATGCGAGATTGAATTACAGCGTGAAATCCAAAACGCTAACGTTTGCAAATGCCGAAAAACGGACGTTTGTGATAACTGTAAATTAGCATTGCAGCTTAAAACCCAAAGTTTCAGCAATTGTTATTTTGCTTTCACCAAGGACGGAGCCGACTATTTCATATCTAAAAACGGAGGCACTCACAAGCACGCGAATGAGCAACTACACTTTCCAACTACCGCCCGTATCAATAAGCAAACAGAGGCTCAGCGCGCCATTGACGACACGGTTGATCCATTCTCAAGGCATTTTCGTGACGCAAACGGCAAGTACAATTTCATGAAAAGCGGGAGAACGGACATACGAAAGAGCATCATAGCAAACAGCACCGGAGACACCACTCCCTACGGACTTTCGATTGTGCTGTACATGGCGTTAGTTTCGTTGCTTCGCAACGTTAGCGTTGCCGATTTTGAGATCAATCTCGCAGATATTGCGACCGACGCGCCAAATAGTGCTCAAATTGTCGAAAGGTACAAAAAATTTTATGAGTTTATGCTAGATGAACACGCTAAATGGAGTGAGCTTCAACCCAAAAGCAAGGCCTTTGCAAAGTTATGCTCCACGACAATTTTAAAGAAGGGCTTCGTTGATGGATTTTTTGCAAATTACCCGCCCTAAAATGGAAAACTCACGACTTGTTAAAAATCATTTACTGCGATAAACTGCCCCTACAGAAAAATAAATTTGTGGGGTGACGCGTTGTGCGTAATGTAATTTTGAAAAAAGCGTTGGCGATTTTGCTTGCGCTTATTTTATTGCTTGGTGTCGCGCCGGTGCTTGGCGCGGAAGATTATTTAAACGGGTACGAAAATGGGTACGAAAACGGTGAAAGTTCAAATGACGACGAAAATGGCGACGAAAACGCCGCTGAAGACGGCGGCGAAAACGGCGGCGAATCCGATTACACAAACGAAACAGGCGAAGCCGAAGAAATCCCCTCCGGAGATCCGGAATCGGAAGACCCCGAGGAAGCCGATGAAATCGACCCCGGAGATTCTGAACCGGAAGACCCCGAGGAAACAGACGACATCGAAGCAGACGACCTTGAGCTACTGCTCCCCTTTGACGCGACCGACGACGCAAGGGTGGTAATCACAACCGGCGGCATGACGGGCGCACCGCAGTATATGTCAATCGAGGACGTGCAAGCCCTGCTTCACAACCCGGCAGCCCAAAACATGGAAATAACCGTTACGCTTTTGCGGGATGTAACTTTACCGGGGGCTCTGCTCGGCGGGGCAGCTCCTATTTTACCTGTAGACAACAATAACAGCCTTACCATTAACAGCGATATGGAAAATGGCGGACCGTTTACCATGACGCGCCAAAGTGACCATATTGTCTTGCAAACTCAAACTGGAGCGGTGTATTTGCAAAACGTTATTATCGACGGCGGAGGAGGTAGCGGAAAAGCCAGCCTCGTTCGTGTCGCTGGTGGCGCGTTTACAATGAGAAGCGGAGCGACGTTGCTAAACAGTAACACTCTTGCCCCTGGGGGAGGTGTTTTTGTTTCCGGCGGGACATTCACCATGTATGGCGGTGAAATAAGTAACAATACCGCGGTTCGGGGCGGCGGCGTTTTTGTAGACAATGGTACATTCATCATGCATGGCGGCACGATAACCGGCAATAGTGTCTTCGACAACCCTGCTGGCGTCGGCGTAAGAGTCGTTGGTGCAAACGGCAGATTTATCATGCATGGCGGTGAAATTTTCGGCAATGTCGGCATCACGGCCGACGCTGACGATGCTCTCATCGACAACCTAAGCACCGACCGTTGGCATGGAGGCAGAATCGGCGATGTAA
>WRHA01000276.1 GCA_009783395.1 Defluviitaleaceae bacterium | reverse complement strand
ATCGCAGAGGGGCGTTGCGAGAAGAAATTGACCATATAACCGAGCGCATGTCTACACTGGAACGTGAGGCAGAACAACAGCGCATACAGCGTCTTTTCGGAGGTGCCGAGGAAATCGACGAAATCGACGACACGGTCATGCCCAACGCCGTAGAGGCAAATGAGCAATTTGACTATTTGGCGCATGGTGAGGATCGTTTGGAAAAATTGAGCCATGAACTCTCCATGGTCGAGTCAACCATGGACTCGCTTTCCGCACAACTCGCCCAAATCCACACAAATCGCGCCGAACGCGAAATGGTCGCGCTTGATCGCGAATTTGCGCGTGCAAAAATGGAAATGGAAGAACGGATGCGCGAACGCGAGCGAATCGCCGAGGAACAGCAGAACAGATGCGAGGAAGAACTCGACGCCGCCGCAGAGCGTTCAACGACGCGCGCCCTTGTAAACATGAGCGTGAAAGCGGAAAACATTCGCTCGTTATCAAGCACGCGCAGTCAATTGCAAGCGGCGGCAACCCGCCTTCGGGGCGAAGCCGATTTTGACGCCAGGTTTAACCGACGCTCAAACGATGCAATCGAGTCAAACGGAGTGCAACAAAACGTCCAAGCAATAGAGAACTACAAAAACGCCAAAGCCGCCGCCGATGAAGACCCCACACTTCCCACGCCCACGAGGCCTACGCCCGTGCAAGACGCGGCTTTTTTCGCAGGCAGCTCGCTTTCGCCCGATGCTTTTCGCGGTCGCCATCTCGCTCGCCTAAACTCCGGAATTGCCGGTCTTACATCAAGCATCAACCAGCAAGTAGCCGCACTTTACCGCGACAGTCAACGATTGCAGGAGCAGCAGCTTCGCACCTCCCGCACCGATAGTGAAGAAAACGGTGAAAACGGCGAAAACGACAGCATCAAAGAAAAATTAGTAGATTTCTCATTGTAAAAAAATCCCCTTCGTATTAGAATAACCCTGTCGGCGACCTCTAAAAACCCTAAATTCGCATATGTCACATTGCAAGAAAATGGCTTGGTGCCGCCATTTTCTTGCAATGTGACACAGCTCATTAAGGGTTTTTGGAGGTTGCCTGTGAAGGGGGTCAAAAAATGCAATTTCCTGAAAATATATCCATTTATTTAATTGCGGCGGTAATTATTTTAATTATCGCGCTTTTTTTGCTGATTTTTTACAACACAAAAAAAAGCCGAGAGCATTTGCAAAAACTTCGTGAGGAAATTTTTTACCAGCTTACAAGCGAGAATCGTTTTTTGCGCGACGAGCTTGAGGGTCGGCTTGATAGACTGCGCGACAGCTTAATGGTCGTTTTCGAATCCGGCCGCGAGTCCAACCAACGCTCAATTTCCGCCCTTTCGCAGGAGATAAACGAAACCCTGCACAATTTTCTGCGCCACACAAACGAAAGCCTCGAATCCATTCGCACATCAAACGAGAAAAAGCTGGACGAAATGCGCGACGTAGTAAACGAAAAACTCGACAAAACCCTTGAAACGCGCCTGCAAAAATCCTTCGAAACTGTAAGCCACCAACTCGAAAGCGTAAACCGCGGACTCGGCGAGATGAAAACCGTCGCACAATCCGTCGGCTCATTGAATCGCATTTTGGCGGGGTCAAAATCGCGGGGCATTCTCGGCGAGGTTCAGCTTGCGCATATCATCGAGGACATGCTTCCGCCACAGCTTTACGACAAGGAAGTTTCCACAAAAGTCGGCGCGACAAGCCGCGTAGAATATGCAGTAAAATTGCCCGGCGCAGAAGACGGCGGGCATGTTTATTTGCCAATCGACTCAAAATTTCCGCTTGAGACATACGAGCGGCTTCTCGATTGCTATGAAGCAGGCGACGCCGAAGAAATCGAACCCGCACGAAAAGCTCTTTTCGCCCGCATAAAAACTTTTGCGAAAGACATTCGCGACAAATACATCTCCCCGCCCGAAACCACCCACTTCGCCGTAATGTTCCTCCCAACAGAGGGGCTTTATGCCGAAATCGCCCGCGAAGCCGCCTTTTTCGAAGCCCTTCGCCAAGACGGCATTATTATCACAGGCCCGACAACTTTCTCCGCCATGCTAAACTCGCTCCAGCTCGGCTTTAAAACTCTGCAAATTCAAAAAGGCGCGGCAGACATCGAAAAAACTCTCGGTGCGGTCAAAAAAGAATTCACCACATTTGAAACTTCCCTGAAAAAAGCGCAAAAACGAATAACCGATGCGGGCAACGAACTCGACTACCTCGTCGGCACTCGCACAAACGCAATAAATCGCAGTCTGCGCGACGTCCAAATGTACACCGGCAATGAAAACGTGCTTGGGCTTTCCGAAGGAGAGACAGGAGAGTAATCACAGCGGCCGCAGCATTCTAAAGGCCCCCATCAAATTCAATTTTCCAAAACCCCACTGATAGTTTGGATATTCGTTTGCGGGGTCGCGTTCACAACCGGCGATTAAATTGGATCGAATGCGCGAGGTGTCGGACATCGGCTCGTTTCCCTGCACTATGCCCCACTCCATCAGTAATGCACATGCGCCGGTTGTTATGGCGGTTGATACGCTGGTTCCGCTCATTGCGCCGGGGCCCCACGGATAAATGCCGGAAACGTTTTCGCCGGGCGCGGTCAGGTCGGGGGCTATTGATGGAAGGCGCGTCGGGCCCCACGAGCCGGTTGAAGCAAGCGAGTTTGTTTGGCTGTTGTATGATCCGCAGGTAATAACGCCCATCGCCGAACCCGGCACGGTAACGGTGTAGTTGGGTATCGGGGAAAGAAATTGTATATTTGGGTCGATAAAGTTTGAAATGGGTAGCCATGCATGATATGTGCCGTTTAAAATTGAATCGGCATGTACCGTAATCCGCCATATGCCCTGTGTGGCCGAGAGTATGCGAATTAGCGTCACTTGTTCCCCGCTTCGCTGAACCGGAAATTCATAGTCTACCGACACAGTAGATTGCTCAAGCACCAACCTCTGTGTAACAGACGCGCCCGAACGTGCGGGAACACGCGCAATATTTTCGCCTGTCGGGGATGTTATCGATACCGATATGCGATCGATCGCACTGTTCCAAATGGATATTAAAATATCCTGCCGCGCCGTGCCGACGCGAAGCTCCATGTCTTGACTGTCGCCCGCCCTTTCCAATTTGCCCATGGTATGATGCCCCGCATTGCCTTCATTTCCTGCCGCAACACAAATTGCCACACCGCGAACACTTGCCACTGTAGACAGATAGGTTTCAAACACAGAAAAGCCGTTGTGGCTTCCAAAATTTGTTCCAAGACCAATACATATAACCACGGGTCTGCCGAGACTGCGTGATTTTTCTAAAATATATTGAACCCCCATCGCGATGTCGTCGCCGCTGTATGCTTCTTCCACCGTCGGCGGTATCAGAAAGTATTCGTAACTAAAGGGACGTGCGGGTCTGAGCTTTACGACAATGATTTCGCTGTCGGGTGCCGCTCCGAGGTTTTGGCCGTTTTCGCGGCTTGCGGCAACCGACGCTAAAAATGTGCCGTGTCCGACCGTGTCTTCGTGGGGCAGGATGTCATATGGATTGTCCGAGCGCAGGGCTTCGTTTATTTGTTCATTAGAATATTCGGCACCGCATATAAAATCCTCGGGCGGCTTACCTTGTACGCATTGGTCCCAGATAGCGATGATTTTGCTTGTGCCGTCTTCATAGCGAAATGCGTTTTGGGTATAGTCGATGCCTGTGTCGACAAAGCCTATAATTACGCCACTGCCGCGCAGGTTTAGCACGGGATGTTGTTGAACTTGGGTTATGCCCGACGCCGTAAGTGCCTGTGTTCCCATAAGGCCGTACACGGGAGGGTGAATAAGGTGAGTCGCGCCGCCAAACGAAAGCTTCACACGCCCGACATTTGCACGATTTGTGTAAATAATTTGATACCCGCCCGCCAAACCCATTCCTGCGCGAACGTAGGGATTTTCTGCCAGATACTCCTCTGTAATCAACTCGGTTCGCACTACAAAAGGCACGATGTCGGGGCTTGTAACCAATTCATTCAGGGACAGGTCTTGAATATTTACAGGCATAGCAAAGCCTCCCGGACTTACATATTTAGCAGTTCCATCGTATTTTCCAGGCACAGTTTTCCGTAACCCCATATCGGGTTAGGGTAGGTTACGCCCGGTTGCCTTATTGCGCCGCGCCGCAAAAACCCTTTGACGCGTTGCCCGTACAGGAAGGGGTCGTTGCCGCGCACAATCCCCCAGTGCATCATTACAGCCGACGCACCGGCAACAAACGGTGCCGCCATGCTTGTGCCGCTAAAACTGTCATAGCCGCCCGGCCTCGTGGAGCGGATGTTTACGGCAGGCGCAACCAAGTCGGGCTTTGGAAAAATAATGCTGTATGTGAAACCGCGTCCCGAAAAATCGGCAGCGGTGTTTAGCATGGAATTATATCCGCCAACACTTATTACGGATTGGGACGTCGCGGGCAAGGTGATTGAAATATTGGGGTCGGGACGCAGGAAAGATGTATCTGTGCCAACCTCTTCGAGGGTTGGCAACCATATATGAAACTCGCCGTCGACGATGTTTTGCCCAACTGCGCGCAATCGCCATATCCCCTGCGAAACAAATCGGTCATGTCCGCGGAGGTCTATGTAAATTTCCTGTTGGCCGCTGTAAAAGGAGGGGCGACCGTAAAATACAGTGACTTGTGTGCCGAAAAGCGTGAATTGCGACACGGCGCGGCGCGGGTCGAGTATGCCCGTAGACTGCCCCCCCGGCGCAATTAATTCCAGGCTGAAATCGTCAACAAAATTCTTCCATAATGTAAGATACACCGATTGCAGGCCGCCACCGACGGCAAAATCGATTAAGAGCGTTTGTCCCGATGCAATCATCCCTCCGAAATGATGCCCGGCAAAGCCTTCGTTACCCGACGCAACAACGATTACCGTTTTCCACCGACGCGCCACCGCATCAATGTAGGTTTCAAAAAGCGTATTGCCGGCGTGGGAGCCGTGGTTTGTGCCATAGCTCAGGTTTATGACAAGCGGCATCCCCAGTGAGAGTGCCTTATTGCTGAGATAATTCAGCCCGCGCATGAGATGCGTTGTTTGCGCGCCGCGTGGCAGTTTCGCGACAATCAGCGAGCTTCCCGGTGCAACACCTGCCGCTATGCCCGATACCGCCGTGCCGTGTCCGATTGCGTCTGAGTTGAACATGGCTGCTTGTTCGCTAAATTCCTCTCTCGTTGACACGTCATACACTGCCAAAATCCGGTTATAAAACGCGGGGTGTGTGGCATCGATGCCCGAATCAATTATGCCGATCGCAACGCCCTGCCCGTTTACATCGAATCGACTCTCCACCTGCGTAATGCACGATGCGTCCATACCTTGACGCATTTGCAATACGAGATTTTTCGGAAACTCGATGTACTCGATTTCGGCAAGGTTATACAGCTCGTCAATTCGATCCGACGGCAACGTAAAAATCGCGAAACCGTCACCCATATCCTCGACCGTTACGCCGTCGATTTCGACCAAATTTCCGCTGTGCTTGATTATAACTTCGATATCCATACATCACTGTATGCACGTTGTTTGTCTTATGTACATAAGATGTTGCAAAAAGTAGTCGACCTCTGAAAACCCTAAATTCGCATATGTCGTACTTTTTCCACTCTCAAACATCTAAATTCGCCCCATGACGTGTAATAGAAATCCGCCACATAGTTGGAGGGC
>WRHA01000275.1 GCA_009783395.1 Defluviitaleaceae bacterium | reverse complement strand
CGGCGAATTTTCGTACAAATCCGTGCGCGAAGACGGATGACTCCGCCTGCAATCGCAATTGCCTCACGCCCGACCCATGCCCGAATCTTCGTGCCGACCACAGCGAATTTTTGCAACTACTGCGAAAACTTCGCGAAATCCCCGGCGTGAAAAAGGTTTTCGTCCGATCCGGCATTCGCTACGATTTTCTGCTCCACGACCCGGGCTGTGACGAATTTTTGCGCGAATTTTGCGAACATCACATAAGCGGCCGCCTGAAAGTCGCACCGGAGCATGTATCCCCAAAAGTGCTTCGCACAATGAACAAGCCGTCGTTTAACACATATGCAAAATTTGCCGAAAAATTTGCCGCCGTAAACCGCGATATTAATAAGCAACAATTCGACGTGCCGTATTTAATGTCGAGCCACCCCGGATCCACTCTTGATGATGCAATCGCACTTGCGGAATATTTGCAACGCGAAAACCTGTTGCCCCGACAAGTGCAGGATTTCTATCCCACGCCCGGCACACTTTCGACCTGCATGTACTACACCGAAATGAATCCCCGCACGGGCAAGCGTGTGTACGTCGCGAAAAGCGCGCGCGAAAAAGCAACGCAACGCGCATTAATCCAATATCGCAATCCTGCCAACCGCGAAATTGTGAAAAATGCATTAATTCGTGCGGGGCGCAAGGATTTAATCGGGTTTCACCCACGCGCATTGATTCGCCCGGATAAGAAGAAATCTGATCCGCGAAGAAAGACTTGAAACTGTAGTCACACCGGACTACAATAATGCCAAAAAGATAGAGGAGCGTGCGCTTATGCTGAAAACGCAAATTAGGCCATCACGAGATTTGCGAAATCACTATGCAGAAGTAGCGAAAATCGTGGCAGAGAGCGACCATGTAATTATTACAAATAACGGCAGGGGCGAAATGGCTTTGATAAATATGGATATGTTCGGGAGGTTCGAGGAATTTCTTCACCAACAACACATCTACAGCGAACTCCGGGCATCTAAAGCCTCACTGCTCGACCCTAACACTGTGATTCACGACGCAGAGGATGTTTTCGACAGCTTAGAGAAACGGCTTACAGCACGAGGATTATGAATTATCGACCGATGATTTTGGACGCCGCCAATCATGACATCGAGGCGATAGAAGAGTATTTAACCAAATATAGCCGCGGTGCTGTTCGCAGATTCTTTGAGATTATGAAAGAACAAATTCGCTCGCTAAAGACCATGCCGTTTAGTTGCCCCGAGTATGAGATTGATCCGTTTTTCCGACGGATGATTTTGGACGATTATATCTTATTCTACAGTGTAGACGAGAAGCGAAAAATGGTAATCGTCCATCGCATTTTTCATCACTCAAGAGACACAGACCGCCGTATGGCAGAGTATCGAGCTTCGACCGGAGAACTCTGAAAAGCCTAATGATAAAATCGGTGCGGGTAGTGACACTACCCGCACCGATTTTTAAATTTGACACGACTCCGAATAAAAGTATAAAATTTTCACGGAGGTGTACTCATGAAGATAAGCATAACCAAGACAACCGCGCCGAAGGAAAAACCTACAGAAACGCCTGCATTTGGCAGAATCTTCACCGACCATATGTTTCTAATGAACTACTCGGAAGAAACGGGCTGGCGGGACGCACGTATTGTTCCGCATGGAAACATGAGCTTCTCGCCCGCGTGTGCCGCATTGCATTACGGGCAGGAAACCTTTGAGGGCATGAAGGCATATCGCGGAAAAGACGGAAAGTGCTACCTCTTTCGCCCGGAAATGAACGCACGGCGTGCAAATTTTTCAAACGCACGCGTATGCATCCCGAATTTTCCCGAAGCGGATTATATTGAGGCGGTAAAAGCCCTTGTAAACCTCGACATAGACTGGATTCCCAACGAGCCCGACGGCTCGCTCTATATCCGCCCGTTTTTCTTCGCCGACGATCCCTTCCTGGGGGTTGCGGTATCCAAAACATACCAATTTGCCATAATAATGTGTCCCGTCGGCGCGTATTTCGGTGCGTTTCAGCCCGTAGGAATTTACGTGGAAGACGAATATGTTCGCGCCGTCAGAGGCGGAACGGGACAATCCAAAACAGGCGGAAACTACGCCGCATCTTTGGCCGCCCTAACCCGCGCCCAAGAAAACGGATGCGCCCAAGCCCTGTGGCTGGACGGCGTAGAGCGCAAATACATCGAAGAAGTCGGCACAATGAACATATTTTTCAAAATTTCCGGCAAAATAATAACCCCCGCACTAAACGGCAGCATCCTGGCCGGCATCACCCGCGACAGTATTTTGACCCTTTGCCGCGACATGGGATTCGAAGTCGAGGAACGCCCAATCACCATCGACGAACTGGCATCATCGGCAGAGTCGGGCGCGCTGGAGGAAACATTCGGCACAGGCACCGCCTGCGTAATCGCCCCGGTAAGTCACTTCCTATATAAAGGAAGGAAAATTTTGGTTGGCGACGGAAACGAAGGCAAAACCAGCCGCAATCTCTACGACACCCTGGCAAAAATCCAACGCGGCGACATGGAGGATAAATTCAACTGGCGCGTACCCGTATGACAGATCAAAAAGGCTCTGCCTATATTTTGGTAATCGTAGCCGCATTTGTCGCGCTGTCTTTGGTTTTGACTGTTCTGACAGTAACAGCAACAAGCCGAAACATCACTGCGCGTTATGCGGATTTTTACGGTCTCTACGATGTAGCCCTTGCCGGAAACGAGCGAGCATTTCACGAGCTGGAAATCGCGCTTGGGAACAGAGCAGATGAAAATGATATTGTTTTTGAAAATTTTGTTTCTTCCGAAGCGTGTTGGCATAGACATGCTCCGGCATGTTTGCGCAGGTGGCGTTATGTATGGACGCTTGGCGTAAATTTTGGCGACTCAAGAAGCGATTTTTTCGCAACGACAACGATATGCGAACGCGAACGCGACGAAGTATTTTACATAGAAACGCGAGTGCAAAAAAATGCCCCCGATGCGCCGGTAACTGTTGTGCGTAAATCGGCAAATCTTCTTGACTGTAACACGCTTGTAATGTTAGAGTTATTCCGTGTTGCATATTAGGCGGAGGGGTGGATGATGTTAGCTTCTTATTTCGAGCCGGACTTTTATTACGACTCGGTTTTTCAAATCCCCTACGATGAACTTTGGAAGAACAATATACGCGGCCTGATTTTCGATATTGATAACACGCTAACGAATTTTGATGAGTTGGGTCCGTCGGCAAAAATCGCGGGACTGCTTCGACGCCTTGAGCGCAAGGGGTTTCGCATCTGTTTGGTTACAAATAACACAAACAAACGGCTCGGTCATTTTAACGAAAAGCTTAACCTGCCCGGCATAGCAAACGCAATAAAACCTTTTACACGAGGCATCCGTTACGCAATGGAAACAATGGGCACAAAGCCCGCCGAAACCGCGATTATCGGCGACCAGCTTTTGTCCGATATTTGGGCGGGTAAAAACGCAAAAATTACAACGATTATGGTTAAACCGATTTCGGACAGGGATTTTGTCCTTGTTCGTGCAAAGCGCGTGCTTGAGCGCAGAATATTGCGCGATTTTTATAAAAAGCATACATCCAAATGAAATCCCGCGCCGGCATAACGCTTCTTGAGCTAACGATTGTACTGGCGGTTTTTGCAATTGTCGCGGGGGCTGTTCTGGTTGGGGTAAACACACGCGCTTCCGACTATCGCGCTTTGCAAAACGCCGCCGTCCGCCTGCAAGCCGACCTGCGCTACGCACAGCGAAGGGCAGTTATGGAAGGGCAGCGCATCGGCATTCATTTTGATACGGTAAACAATCGATACAATATTATTTTATCTGAAACACGTGAGATAATCCGAACGGTTTACATGGATGTAAATCTTTTTTCCGTAAATTATCCGTCAAATACGATTTCATTTCTTCCGCGAGGCACTGCAATACCCGGCACAATTGCTCTGAGAAGCGGAAATTTGCATCTTCCGATAACAACCACTCTAAGCGGCGGTCAAGTTCGGATACATAATATAGAGGAGGTTAATTAAAATGTTACTTGAAATGCATAACCATATGGAGGATATGGTTCGCGACCGTGCGCCTGCGATTTTAAACGGGATGCCAAGCGTGTGCAGATGCGAGCGTTGTGAGTTGGACAGGTTCGCGCTGGCATTAAACAAGCTCCCGCCAAAATATGTTGTGACGGCAGAGGGCAAGCTTTATGCACGGGTAGCTCAATTGCAAAACCAGTTCGATGCTGATGTCGTACGGGCCATAACCGATGCGGCATTGATGGTTGAACAAAATCCACGCCACGAGATGGACTAAATTCAAAGGAGAGCGATATTAAATGATCTCAGCAGGAGAATTCAAAAACGGAATTACACTGGAAATTGAAGGCGCGCTTTACACAATTACCGATTTCCAGCACGTTAAGCCGGGGAAAGGTGCGGCGTTTGTGCGCTCGACGATTAAAAACCTTGAAACGGGCGCGGTTTTGGAAAAAACATTTCGCCCAACTGAAAAAATGCCCCGCGCACACATCGACCGCCGCGACCTGCAATACCTTTACACCGACGGCACGCTGTACTATTTTATGGACAACGAAAGCTTCGAGCAGCTTGAAATGAACGCTGCCGACGTCGGCGATTCACTCGTTTTCGTAAAAGAAAACGAAATCGTGCAGGTGCAAGTTCACAATGGTCGCATTTTTGGCATCGAGCCGCCCATGCATGTCGAGCTTGAGATAACCGAAACCGAGCCCGGCTTTGCCGGAAACACCGCCCAGGGCGCAACAAAGCCCGCAACCGTCGAAACCGGCGCGGTAGTCAAGGTTCCGCTGTTTGTTTCAAGCGGCGAAATCGTAAAAATCGATACTCGCACGGGGGAATATTTAGGTCGGGTTTAACAGAGAGGCGGAGAGAGCATGACATTGAATGAAATGCAAGTGCTTCAAAAGCAAAACCTTTTCAAGTTGATGGTTATCGAAAGACGCAATAAGGGTATTAAGATAAACGGGTTGGGCGGTCTTATCCGGGAAACAAAATCGGGCATGACCAAAGAGGACATTGCCTATGTAAAAGAACTGGTCGATGAGGAAATATCCGAATCATAATAAGGGCAGAGGTCGCCCCCCGATCTTTGAAAAAAAATTTTTTTTGCGAAAAAATCGGACGACCTCTAAAAAATTTCCAACATAAAAATTTTTCTCCTGCAAATAATATTTTTGCGGCAAAAAGATTTGTCGCGTAATTATGCAATAGGGGAGGAATAGTTGTGTCCAGGAATAAAGCAGTCGTTCCCGAAGCAAAGGCCGCGCTTGATGCGTTCAAATATGAAGTTGCAAGCGAAATAGGCGTTCCGCTTTCAAAGGGATATAACGGCAACCTGACATCTTACCAAAACGGCTCCGTTGGAGGCCAAATGGTTAAAAAGATGATCGAAGCACAAGAACGTAAAATGGCCGGTGCATAACGCACTTTTGCCAAAACGGATTTTGTAAATTAAGACATAAAAGAGGCTGTCATACTTAAATAAGCGTGGCAGTCTCTTTGTTTTCAAGTCGCCTCCAACCAAGCGATCGCCTCCAAATGCGGCGTTCTCGGAAACATATCAACCGCCTCAATACTTTTCACCTCATACCCCGCCGCAACAAACGCCGGCAAATCGCGCACCAACGATTTCGGCTTGCACGCCACATACACTATGCGCGATGCCCCCA
>WRHA01000274.1 GCA_009783395.1 Defluviitaleaceae bacterium | reverse complement strand
CGCATCCGAAATTCTTGTTTGCAACAATAATGTCACCCGCTTTTACGCGCTTTGGAAAATCTGCGTCAATATCCTCCATGCAGTGTGCCGCAAGAGCCTCGTGCCGCGAATCGTTCAAATAACGCGCCGGTATGATTACATCCGTGTCAACGTTATCGCCATACTTGAATACTGTACCTTTTGCTTTCATATGAATCACTCCTTTTTTAATTTACCAGTTCCAAAATCGACCAAAACGCGGGTTTTGGCACAATTTCGCCGCCGTCGAGTTCAAAAGGCAGCGGCCAAGTCGGACTCAGCCAGCTCCATTGATCGGCAATGCCCCAAAACGTCACGCGGTCGATATAGTCTGAATATTCCATAAACAGCGCGAATAAATCGCGATACCTGTTCGCTTGACTTCGCAGTTCGGCATCGGTAAGTCTGCGCGCGGCGGGGGAATGGAAGGTGTCCGTTCCCCAGCGGAAAAGCCCGGGGGTTTGTATATCCAGCTCGGTGATGTGAACGCGTGCGCCTGTTGCGACAAATCTTTCGATTGTTGCGCGAACCTGACGCAAATCGGTTGAAGTGCTGTAATGCCCCTGCATTCCCAAAATTTCAACAAGCAAGCGACCGTCGTAAAGCGGGTCGCGCCGCCAACGTTCGTTAAGCTGTTCCGCCATTTGTGCGATTGCTTCACGTTTGCCGAGGTTGTACTCGCCGTAATCATTGTATTTCAACAAAGCATTTGGGTCGGCAATCCGCGCAAAACGAAATGCGTAATAGATAAAATCCGAACCGCATTCGCCGCCGCCTCTGCCGGTTGCAAACGCGTTGTACCATTGCGAGTGGTCGCGTGGGTTAAGACCGCTGTTTGCGCGGCGCAAATGACTTCGCCAATCGGGGTTTGAGTTCCAATCCCCGGGGCTTATGCCGACAAAAACCTCGTTAATAACCTCCCACACATCAACGCGCCCGCGATATCGCCCTGCAACCGCGTTTATGTGATGCTCCATGTTGTAGGCGGCTTCGGCGCGGGTTAACGGACGGTTTGAGGCGAGGTCGGTGGTAAACCACGGATGCGACTGCGAATGCCAAACAAGCACATGCCCCACCATGTACAAATTATTTTCGTACGCCCAATTCACAATAAAATCCGACTCCGCCCAGTTCCAAGCGGCAGGGTTTGCGAAATTTGCCTGTGTAGCGAAATTATTGGGCTTGTGGTGATTTTCGGCGGTGATAGCGTTGTAGTGGTGAAGGAAGTGTTCGTCCGTGCCGGGATTATCAAGAATGCGATTGTTTCCCATATGTCCCTGCCAAATGTTTCCGATGATGAAATAATCGGCAAAAGCGGCGGCAAGCGAAGGCTCGGCGAATTGCCGTGAGGGTGCGGGAGCTGGTTCTTCCTCGGGCGGTGCAGGCAACTCTTCCTCGGGTTCTTCCTCGAGTTCGTCCTCGGGTTCTTCCTCGGGTTCAATTTCCTGCGTTGCCGTCATGGTAGCCGTATCTTCGCGCACGGCCTCCTCTGTGTTAAATTCCGCAAAACCGCTCGGACACGGGAACGTGATAAGAACCGTTTGCGTCGCGCCGTCCCAGTCAACATCGTAGCCCACACTTTCGACAACTTCACGAATCGGAATCATTGTGCGTCCGCCGATGCTTTGCGCGGGGACTTCGAAGGTGTGAGAAACGCCGTTTGTTGTAAAAACCTCGCTGTCGAGCGTGATAATTACATCAAAGCCGTAACGCGTTAAAACAACCGCACGCGCATCGTCGTCCCAGTCCACGTCAAAGCCCAGATGTTCAAACACCCCGCGCACGGGTACAAGCGTGCGTCCGTCGATAATCGCAGGGGTCTGATCGGCAAAAATAACCAATGCACCGTCGACTGTTACGGCAATTCCGTCGGCAAATACAGTTGCAGGTGCAAAGATGGATACAAAGAAAATTATCGCAAATGAAAATAGTTTTTTCATAACGACCTCCGTTTATATTTTTATTTGCGCGACAAACGCAATGCCTCTTCTGCAAAAGCCAAAACGAAAGGATTATTCCAATCGGGCTTGTATTCATTTACAAGTGCATCAATTTCGGCAACGGATTTTATGCCCAGCTTGCGGATTAAAACGATAGCATCTTCGAGGTCGTGCTTGCCCGGTTCTTTTCTTGCAGCCAAAACCTTTAGCACAAGCATCGCACGGAAGGATAAAAAATGCACCTTCAAATTGTTAAAGTCCAAGCCAAGCACGGCCTCCCGGATCATTTTGTCCGTAACGAACAAAGTGCCGGAGGGATTAAGCCAACTGCGCGGCAAGTCGAATAATGCTTGCAGATGTTTGGCCAATTTTTTTAACAGAACCTCGTCTGATGGCACAGTGTCGATGTCGCGTGTTGAAGTGCGCGAGCCGACATACAGACACATGTTCGCGCCACCGCTCACGTATATTGTCAACACCTCGCCCGTTTCCGCCAAAAATTCGTCTGCCTTTGACAAGTAAAACAACAGGCGTTTCCTGTCCATATCGAAGGTGTTTGCAATATCTTTATACATAAACAACCTCCATGCGGCGCATGAACAAGTTGCGTTGTTTAAATTGGTGCGGGGTCACGCGTTCAAGCTCGTCGCGCATCTCCTCAAAACTGTATTTTGGAAAAGGATGCATGTATTTTTTCGAAAACACCCACTCCGGCGGCTTCATTAAAAATACATCGCACCAATAATGCACAAAGCACGCGGCATAAACATAATTATCCAAGGCGATTTCGGGATAAAAAGTCGGCTCATCCGCAACCATATAACTATATGCATCCTCCAAAAAGCACTGTGCAAACTCACTCATGTGTAGCGAAAAATTTCCGCCGCTTCGAGTGGATTCGAAAACGTCTTTCAATGTCATATCTTATCCGGGTCGGAAATATACCCCGTAAGTGCAGATGCCGCCGCGACCGCCGGGCTTGACAGATAAACTTCGCTTTCGGGGCTGCCCATGCGTCCGACGAAATTGCGGTTCGTCGTTGCAAGAGCGCGTTCGCCCTTTGCCAAAATTCCCATATGTCCGCCAAGGCACGGTCCGCATGTCGCAGGTGAAACAACGCAACCCGCCGCGATAAAGTCCGTCATCAGACCTTCCTCTATCATTTGAAGCGAAATATTTTGCGTGCCGGGGAAAATTAAAACGCGCAAGCCTTTCGCGACGCGTTTGCCGCGCAAAATATCCGCCGCAACGCGCATGTCCTCAATACGACCGTTTGTACAGCTTCCGATTACAACCTGGTCGAGCTTTACCTCGCCCACATTGTCAATTGTGCGCGTATTGTCCGGCAAATGCGGGAACGAAACGGTGGGGCGAAGCGCGGCGAGATCTATGACGTGAACGGCTTCGTATTCCGCATCCGCATCGGCGGTGTATTCCACGCCGGGACGGGTTGCATGGGTTTTAACATATTCGCGTGTTTTTTCGTCAACGGGGAAAATTCCGTTCTTCGCGCCGGCCTCGATTGCCATATTTGCGATACAAAAACGATCGTCCATCGACAAATATTTCAGCCCGTCGCCCGAGTATTCCATCGACTTATACAGCGCGCCATCAACGCCGATTTTACCGATTATGTGCAAAATAATATCCTTGCCTGAAACCCATTTTGCAGGCTTGCCGACCAGCTCGAATTTCAGTGCGGGCGGCACTTTGAACCATGTTTCGCCGACAGCCATCGCGCACGCCATATCGGTGCTTCCGACGCCCGTCGAAAACGCACCGAGCGCGCCATACGTACACGTATGCGAATCCGCGCCGATAATCGCGTCGCCCGGCACGGCCAAACCTTTTTCGGGAATCAGGCAGTGCTCAATCCCCATTTCACCAATCTCAAAATAATTTTCAATCTCATACTTGTGCGCAAATTCGCGTATCTGTTTGCAATGCTCCGCCGATAAAATGTCCTTGTTCGGCGTAAAATGGTCGGGTACAATGGCGATTTTCGATTTATCAAAAACCTTGTCAACGCCGATTTTCGCAAATTCCTTAACCGCAACCGGAGTAGTGACATCATTGCCCAAAACCAAGTCCAACTTCGCTTCAATTAGTTGCCCTGCCGTTACACTTTCAAGCCCTGCGTGTGCGGCGAGGATTTTTTGTGTCATTGTCATGCCCATGTGAATCAATCTCCTTTTAAATTTTCACAATGACGCGGCGTCATTGTGGAAAAAAATTATTTGTAGCTGCGTTCGACTTCGTAATAGCGCACCCTACAACTCGATTGCCGCCATGTGTCACCCTCCTTCCACTATTTTACTCAATCAGCGCAGTGTAATAATCAATTATCGCCTGAATTTCCTCACAGGGCTCAACGCCCTCCACCGACAAAAGCCGCCCGTAAAAGTCAAACAAAATCCACTCGCCATCGATGTATGCGTAATACAAATCCAGTTGCCCCAAATAATGCGTGCGTTCGCCGCCTGCTTGCACCAGGGGGATGCGTTGGTCGCCGTCGTAAATCACAATCGGTTCACGCAAAATGCGATGGTCATCGGCGCCAATAATCGCGCTTACGCCGCGCATTTGCCGCTCTATCGGAACTCCCGCGTGCGATAGTGCGATTTGGATGTCGGTGTACTCGCTCGTTTTTTCCGCATATCGAGCAACGACAGCGATGGGGCATTCAAAAAGATAGCGTTCGGTGAATTCGAAATTTCTGTCCCACGGTTTTGGAGATGTAACGCCGATTATCGCAATTTCGATGTCCGGTTGCATCGTTACGATGATGTACGGATCGACGCCCACGACATATTCGCCGTTTAGCGTCATGTTTGCAGTCAAAATCGGAAACTCCGCAAGCTGTAAAATTATATGGTCGGCTATGTTTAACAGATATTCGTCGGTTCGCGGAAATTCATTATTGCCAAGTACAAGTGCGTCATAGCCCATCGCGTTCATTACTGCGATTTCCGCCGCGCCTTGAAGGCTTTCCAGCGGTCCGCGCCTGTAAATATCGCCGCCGTCAAGAAGCAGTACATTCTCCCGCTCTGCACGAATTTCCCGCACCAAAGTCGCATACATCGGGACATTGTCCATGATGCCGTGCCAGTCGTTTGTGTGCAGGATTGTCATGTGAAATTGGGGATATGCAGAAAAATCGGGGGGAGCAGGTTCTTCAGGTTCAACGGTTTCCTCGGGTTCCCCGATTTCCTCAATTTCCTCGGGTTCATACGGCTCGTCTTCCGTGATAATTTCGTATGGCTCAAATACGGTAGGCTCGGTAGGCTCGTAAATCTCCGGCTCGTTCGTTGAACAACCCACCGCAACGGCGAAGATAAACAGGCAAAATAAAACCGCAAAAAATTTTCTTTTCATTAATATCCTCCTGTCGATGTTTTTCTAATACGCAAACACGGCGTATCGCTTGTCTCTGTCCATAATCAGCTTAAATTTAATCGAGTCCATCAATGCTTCCCAGCTTGCTTCTACGACATTTGCCGAGACGCCGACGGTTGACCATTTATTTACGCCGTCGGTGGATTCGATAAGCACGCGCACTCGCGATGCCGTTGCGTCGTTGCTGTCAAGGACGCGAACTTTGTAGTCGGTGAGCTTTACGGTGGCGAGCCGGTCGTGATAGTAGCCTTCGAGGGCTTTGCGCAGTGCCTTGTCCAGCGCGGTTATGGGACCGTTGCCCTCCTCGGCTGTGATAACCTCGACGGATTTTTCGCCGGCGGGAAGCACGG
>WRHA01000273.1 GCA_009783395.1 Defluviitaleaceae bacterium | reverse complement strand
GCCGGCGAAGTTGCTGCCGCTCATCTTGGTACACCTGCAGGAACAGGACGCCCCGCCGCTTTCGAAATATCCGGCAATCCCGATCCTGTTTATCTGTCACACGCTCGCATTCTTCCCGAAACACGCGGTCGTCGCCAACAACGGATCGAGTGGAGCGTTGTGTTTGAAGGTGCGGCAACATCTACGCTGTATGTTCAGGCAATGAACTTTTCCGAAACAGCAGACGTTGTTATAACCGAAGCCAGAATCGCTGAAGTCGGCGCAATGGTAGTCGACACCGTAGTCGAAGACAGCAACTTTGCTCCGTTTAACCTTGACGGCGCAAATCCGTTTACGGATGACTGGCATGATGTAACTCACGGTGCAACATCACCGATTACTACCGGTACTCCTGCACATACATTCCCGCTTAATGCCGCAACGCTTCACCAGATGTTTACACTTGGCGGAGAGGCTCTCGCAGGCGGAGCAACCGGTCTTCTCGGTACATTGGAGCGTAACAACGCAACCCTTACCAACACAGACAGCTCCACCCCCATTTCAACAATCACACTTGAGTGGGACGGCGACTTCGGTCCTCTTGCCGATTTGCTTGCAATTGAATTGTGGCAATTCCAAAGCACATGGAACGCTACTACCGAACAGTATGATCATGCATGGGTAAACACCGGTACAATGGAGCGCGTATATACAGGCGATTCATTTGACGGATGGGATGCCGATGGAAGCGGTATCTCCATCTTCCCGGTACTTGCCGATGAAGACGATATCTTCATGACAACCCGTGTTTGGAACGATGTAACAAGCGATTGGGATCTCGTGGAATTCGACGATCTTACTCCTTGGATTGCAACATTCGTTCTTGAGTTCTACTACGAATTAGCAAACGGTTAATCCGAACTTCGCAACATATAACACATATAAACAGCAGGACGGTTTATCCCTTTCACGTCCTGCTGTTTTATCTGTGTCGGCGCGGAGGGAGAGATAATTTGTGAGAGCGATTAAATTTACTGCGTTCGTGTGTTTTGTGTTGGTTGCGATGCAGCTGCTTTACACCTTCAGTATGACCGGGTTTGATTTGAACATATATCATTTAGGGATTCGGCCGGGGATTTTTGCGGCGTTGGCGGCAATTGTCTACTTTGCCTTCGGCGGGGTTCGTCGAGCAAACCGTAAGGCATTTAACTCGCGTATCGGAATGATTGTTGCTGTACTGCTTCTATGTATTACGTTTTTACTTATGTCATTTCACTTCGGTGCGGCGATTAACTATCATGTTGTAAACTGGTATCAGCGGGGTTGGAACGCATGGAGCATTGGCGGCGTTGTGGTTTTTCGCGAATTTATCCGCATTCGGCTCATACAGTCATCCAAGGATGCCGAACGCCCGTGGGTTATTTTACTGCTTACGATTGTCTTGGCTTTTGCACAGCTTGACTCTTTCCGTGATATATATCGTGGCGCACAGCATATTGATCCGACGGCCTATGCTTTTTCCGCCGTTTTTCCGGCGATTACCATAAGTGCCGTCGCCTCGTTTAAGTCTGTTGAGGGGACGTTTTTAACGGTTCTTTTGTTTGGTTTGTTTTATTCGTTTGTGTGGCGGATTATGCCGATTTTACCTTATGTTGAGCCGCTTACGTGGGCTTTGGTTGTAACGGTGCTGGCTTTTGTTTCCGCGATAATTTACTACTTTGTTATGGACGACAGACCGCCCGCGAGAAAACGGCGTGATGCCATGCGTGCGAAATATTTTGAGAAAAAACCGTGGATTATGAATACTGCAACGGCGGCGGTTTTAATCGCGCTTGTGGCATTTTTTATGGGCGCGTTTCCGATTTATCCCGTTACCATTCTAACCGGCTCCATGGAGGGGACATTTAACCAGGGAAGCATCGTTTTTGTTCGACGCGTGCCGGAGGGTCGAGCGTATGACATGGTTGGCGAGGGGTATATCATACATTTTCGGCGTAATCGAATTGAATATATACATCGCGCCGTGGGTTTTGAACATGGCGAGGATGGTCGTCGTGAATATCTTACGATGGGTGACGCGCCGGGTGCGATTGTTGACCCATGGCGCACTACACAGGATGATGTTTTGGGCATTGCTGTGGCGCAATTGCCGTTTTTGGGCTGGCCGTATGTTATTTTGCGGTTTGCTACGGGGCTTTAGGAGAGAGTCGGCACATGAGAAGATTTTTTGAGATGTTTAGCGGGATATGGCTTACGGTGATTTGTGGCGCGATTGCTTTGATTTGCCTTATCATCGGCGTTTTTATGGCTCGGGCGCAAGTAAAGGAAGAAATTGCCGTAACCTTTGACTATACTGCACGTCAAGATATTGCGTTTAATGTGTATTATTTTGAAAATGATGTTTGGTATGTAAATCCCGTTCCGCGTGATTTACATTTTCTTATGTCTTTTACGGATTATATTGAATTTCGCAGCAATTTTAACTTGAACTTTTCCGAAGAAGTTGAAGTTTATTATACGTATGAATCGAATATGCGCTTGGTTGTTACATATATGGGCTCGATTGGTGCAAGCACAAACCCGCCGCTTTTTGTTGAACATCATGACCTTTCGTGGATTCACGGCAGGGAAACGACGGATCGCTTGCGGATTAACGGCGACAGAGACGGTAATTATGGTGTATATCAGGTTGACCCGCGCCCGTTTATTGAAACATATGTTTATGTAATGGCGCGCCAGCGTGAACAAATGGCGAGAGAAGGTCTTATTGCGCGAGGATTTCGCGGTATGTCGGCCGAACTTTGGATCGACTTTACCTATACTTTTGATGTGCCCGAGCATGAAATTCGCGAAAGTATAACAAGAGGGTATCGGCTTTTACTTACCGGCGAGGTTTTTTCGCCTGTTACTACGGGTGCATCCTCCACGTTTAGTGATTCCGTTGTGATTTTGGAAATAGTTGACGGCGTAGAGTTTAGCGTGCGGGCGATTATTGTACTTGTTGCTGTGTTTGTGATAAGTACGGCGGGGCTTATTCGCAGTATTATTATTGTACAAGCCGACCCAAATTTGGAGCGACGCCGTGCGAAGAAAATTTTGAAAAAATATGCGGGAGAAATTGTTATTTCGGCGCATCCGCTTGAGCTTGAGCAATATATCCGAACGCCTGTTTTCGAATTTGAAGAACTTATTAAACTTGCGATTAACCTTAACAAGCATATTATGTGTTATCGCGGATATAGGATGGTAATGTTTGCCGTTATCGTTGAGGCTTACGCATACACATATGCAATCGAATTCTTCCCGGAGGGTGTGCGGGGCGAACCCGACCCCGATGATGAAGACGGACGTTTTGACGATTCGAATTTTAGCGATTTCCCCCTTGAAGAACTTACGGAACACGAAAAAGAAGAATAGACATTCCCACGATGTATAATGTTTCGCATATGTTTGCTTATTGTAGGCGATATATTATAATGAAAGAAAAATTTTTTACGTGGGAGTTTTTAAAATGGGAGAAAGTCTCAAAGGCTTAAAGCGTACGCATTATTGCGGAGAAATTAATGCGTCGCATATCGGTCAAACCGTTACGGTTATGGGATGGGTAAACAAGCGGCGGGATTTGAGCGGATTTGTGTTTATTGTTTTGCGTGACAGGACGGGCATTGTGCAGACTGTTACGAGCGAGAAAACAGCTGTGCGCGGCGAGTTTGTTGTCGCGATAACGGGCGAGGTTATTGCGCGTACGCCGGAGAATGTGAATAAAAATATGCCCACGGGCGAAATTGAGATAGATGTAAGCGAGATGCGCGTGCTTTCGGAAGCGGAAGTGCCGCCGTTTCAGGTTGCCGACGAGGGCGTCGCGCTTGATACTCGATTGAAGTATCGCTACATCGACCTGCGCCGACCGGAGATGCAACGCGTTTTTGAGCTTAGGCATAAGGCGGCGCAATCGGTGCGTGCTTTTCTAAGCGAAAATGGATTTTTGGAAATCGAAACCCCGATGCTTATAAACTCGTCGCCGGAGGGTGCGCGGGATTATTTGGTGCCTTCACGCACGCATCAGGGGTCTTTTTATGCCTTGCCGCAATCTCCGCAACAAATGAAGCAAATTTTGATGGTTTCGGGTTTTGACAAGTATTTTCAGCTTGCGCGGTGCTTCCGCGACGAGGATTTGCGCGCCGACCGCCAGCCCGAGTTTACGCAAATTGATGTTGAAATGTCTTTTGCCGAGGAAGACGACGTTTTGGAAATGGCTGAGGGCATGATGAGTCGCGTGTTTAAAGATGTTCTTGATGTGAATTTGCCCGAAAAATTCCCGCGTATGACGTGGCACGAGGCGATGGAGCGGTTTGGTTCGGACAAGCCTGATACGCGCTTTGGCATGGAACTGTGTGATATTTCCGATGTGGTTCGCGGATGTGATTTTCAGGTTTTTGCCGGCGCGCTGGAAAACGGCGGCAGTGTTCGCGGCATTAATGCCGAGGGCTGTGCCGCGATGCCGCGCAAAAGAATCGATGATCTTGTCGAGCTTGCGCGGACGCATAAAGCAAAAGGGCTTGCGTGGATTACGCTTCCCGAAGACGGATCGATTAAATCCACGATTTCGAAATTTTTCGATGACGATAAATTGCGCGAAATTGCCGCCAAATTTAATGCAAAACCGGGCGATTTAATTTTACTTTGTGCGGATACTAATAAAATTGTGTTTGAGGCACTTGGAGCGGTACGCACCGGAGCGGCTAAATGGAAGGGGCTTAACCTTGACGGGTTCGATTTCCTTTGGGTGACGAAGTTTCCGCTTTTGGAATACTCGCCCGAGGACGAGAGATTTTACGCGTCAACACATCCGTTTACGTCGCCTGTTGAGGAGGATTTGCCGCTTTTGGAAACCGACCCGGGCGCGGTTCGTTCGCGTTCGTATGATTTGGTGCTTAACGGCTATGAGCTCGGCAGCGGCAGTGTTCGTATCCATCAAAATGAACTGCAAAACCGCATGTTTGAGTTTTTAGGCTTTACGGCGGAAAGTGCGGCGGAAAATTTCGGATATTTCCTGGAAGCGTTGAAATACGGCGTGCCGCCGCATTGCGGAATTGGGCTGGGGCTTGACCGTATTATTATGATAATGACCGATGCGGATTCACTGCGCGAGGTAATTGCGTTTCCTAAGGTCAAGGATGCGTCCTGCCCGATGACCCACGCGCCGAACGAAGTTTCCGCCGAGCAACTTTTGGAGCTGGGGCTTTGACAAAGCGTGAGAAACTCGAAAACATGCGCCGCGAACATGCACGCGAGCGCAATGAGACTCGAGACGATGAAATGTATCGTCGCGAGGGCGAGGATTTTTCAATTGAATCGATAAGGGAAAAGATGGCTATCGCGCTGGGTGATGCCGAAATTTCTGCGGAAATGCGCAAGGAAAGACTGACGTATTTTAAGCAGGAAATCGAAGATATTTTGGATGCGCGTGACGAGCGCGAGTATGCGTTTATCGAGCGCGAACTTGAGCATCACAGGCTCGAGCAGGAGATTGCACAGGAAATCGAGAACGAAGAAAAGATAAACCGTGCCAAAGAAGGCATGGAGGAAAAAGAAATTTTGCCGCTTGTTCGGCCGCTTATTACGGCGGGCGCGGAACAAATGCGCAAAGAGATCGAAGAAAGACGCCGCCAGCTTAACGAATCCGAGCAGTGTAACACGATTTTATTAAGCAACAGCGAACGG
>WRHA01000272.1 GCA_009783395.1 Defluviitaleaceae bacterium | reverse complement strand
GCGGCGGTGATAGCCCGGCGCATCTGCACCATAGTCGCCCGATAGAATTTCGCGTATAAAAAAGCACGCCAAGCGTGCATTGGGTACCGTGGACATCCGGAGGTAGGCGACGTGTTCGTCTCGAAGCCGGATGCAGTTTCCTGGACTATAAAAAAGCCCCGAGATTGGGGCTTTTTTGGTTGAGTGCAGATATGGCGGTGTGGTGGTTTAACCGCGGATTTAGCGACCCATCTCACGCACAAATTCTAAACGCACGCTCCCGCTTGTTGAGTTCATGTTCACAATGTGGTCGTTATTCACGACGTGGTCGTTATTCACGACGTGGTCGTCGCCATCGACCCATGCTGCCGCGCCGCGTCCGCGGTTTTCTCCGTTTACACGCACCGAACCGGAGCGAGACCTGAGATTGTAGCCGAAATCGCCAAAACTGTTGCTTAGGGTAAGCTGAACACTGCCGGAGGCTGAGCGCAGATAGGTTTCGCGGTGTGCGGAGGGGATAATTTCGCCGTCGATTCGCACCCGGCCGCTTGTGGACTCGGCGCGAAGGGTTTGCCATGAGATATTTTCGCCGCGCACCGAGCCGGATGCCGAAATTGCGGTCAGGCTTTCCGCATGAGAATTGTTTATGGTGACACTGCCGCTTATGGAACTCGCCCGGATTTCGGCGGCGTTTAAGCCTCTGATTTGCACGCGTCCGGAGGTGCTGGTGACCAGCACGTTCGATAAATCCGCGTCTTCGGACAGCCTGAGGCGCACTTCACGTCGCGTGCCTCTCGGGTTCGGGTCAAAACTGAAGAGTGTGAACATTCCCCACCGCTCAACGGAAGTCGTGTCGATTTGAATCCGTCCGTCATTTATAGAGATTTCGACAGGCTCAACGTTGAGCAAGGTAATATCTCCGATTTCGCCCGCGGGAATCGGCTCGATTACAACGGAAACGGAGCGCGTGTTGATAACAACGGTTTCGGGTGCGTGTTCGAGCGCGAGAATTGTTGTGCCAAGCGACGGAGCGTAAACGGCGGGTCGCCAGTTTTCGAAGTAAATCGCGCCGCCACGAAAGCCTGCGAGTACGCCGATTATGCAAAATCCCGCCCCCGCGACAATCAAAAGAATTGCTATTTTAATCCAACCGATTTTTTTCATGGTCTACCCTCCTCAATATTTTTTTGCTTACAAATCGCGAAATTGCAGGAAATCCGCGCCGCATTACAACAACAGTGAGCTTTATCAGCAAAATTCCAAGCCCAACCGAGATTAAGCCGTTCCCGAGCAGAAACATCGCATGGCCGAAATTTTGAAACAGCAGAAACGGAAAAAACAAAATGCCTGCCGCGCCGGCAAAAAGAAGTGCCGCGCCTGTTACCGCAAAAGTAAAAACAAGAGTGGCAAGGGTAATCACAAGCGCGAATCCGATAGAAGCAACGGTGATAACAACCGGAAATGCAAGCGGCAAAGCAAACAGCGAGAGGATTACAATCATCGCCGTTTTCATGCCGGAAAAAGCGGATTCTTTCGGGCCGTCCGGGTTTTGCGCGCTTTGCGGGTTTTTCTCGCCCGAAACAGACTGCGCCAAAATTATAGCGGCAACCTCGCCGGGCGTTCCGAGCTGCGAAATCGCGGTGTTTTCGTCCCCCGCGTCGGAAATATATTCGTCGTGATAATTAAGCGCGTCGCGCCTTTCATCTTCGGGAAGCACGCGCAATTTCTGCTCCAATTTTTGCAAATATTCTGCCTTATTCATCGTTCCCACCTCCGTCGATATTGCAAGCCTCGTCTTCCTTGAATGTCAAAATCGTGTCAATTCTCCCCTTAAAATCAATCCACTCCGCCGCACACTCGTCGCGCCGCGCAAGCCCGCGTTCCGTAATTTTGTAGTATCGCCGATTGCGCCCGTTGTGCGGCATATCGTAAACCGTCAAGCATTCGTCCGTTTGCAATCGCCGCATAACGGGGTAAAGCGTAGACTCCGACACATCGAGGATGTTTTTAATCTTTTGCGTCAAGCTGTAGCCATATGCGTCTTCCTCCGCCAAAAGGGACAAAACACACCCGTCCAGCAAAATTCCCGTCGCCTGAATCGCCATCGCACACCTCCTGTTTTTTGTGATGTGCGATATTATATGATGTATAATATTGTCCGTCAAGAGGTCGTGAGCTATGCAAAAAATTTATGTAAAAGCATTGCAGGCCGGAAAAACACGAAGTGAAAAAATCCGCCTAGGGCGTGTCTTCCTGTAGCAATACCTCGCAGGATACGGAAACACCTAAACCTGACGAATACCATATTTTTATCACAGTTAAACAGCGCGCCATTTAAATCCAAAGGGCGCGTTATTTCTTATACGCTCTAACCGCGGAAATAATCTGTATTATGAATTCCTTATCCTTGTCGGTAAAATCCTGCAAAAGGCTCTCGATAAAAAGGTCGTTTGCCTGTTTGCGAGTGGAAGGCGAATCGCACACCAAGTAATTTACATCCACCTCCAAGACGTTTGCTATATTTAAAATAGTTTTCAACGAAACGGTCGTATAGTTTATTTCAAGCTTTCCGATAGTATTTGTCGAAACGCCGACCAATTCCGCCAATTTCGATTGCGAATATCCCTTGCCCAACCGCGCAAGCTTGATCCGTTCGGCTAAAACAGCATAATCCAATGTGTACCGCTTATCCATTATATCACTCCCTAAAATAGATGATATGTGGATAGTATGCGCACTGAAATTGCCCTGCAGTAAATGTGCTATTGACGAATGGTAAGTGTTTGTTTATTATTGTGAAAAAAAAATGGAGGTTGTCAGGATGAAGAGAAAATTACTTAGCTTGTTGGTCGTTGTTTTCGCGCTGTTATTGGGCGCAAGCGTGGCATATGCGCAAGATACTATGCCGCTTGAATTTAGGATAATGCAGTTGACCAATGCCGAAAGAGAAGCACATGGGCTGGATCCGTTGATTTCGTGTGACGCGTTGTGGCTTACCGCCCGCTCGCACAGCGAAGATATGGCCACAAATGGCTTTTTCAGCCACATAGGCTCAAACGGCTCTACCCCACAGCAAAGGGTCGCTGCCAGAGGCATGAGTTACAGCATATGGGCGGAAAACATATTTTCGGGAGGAACAACGCCCGAAGCCATAATGCAGGGTTGGATGAATTCTGCCGACCACAGAGCAAATATTTTGAACCCGTCGCTCACTCATATTGGCGTGGGAGTTCATGCGCAGTATGCAACACAGAAATTCGGCGGCGGCACGCGAACGTATGGAGAAATACCTATCGTTGGCATACCTCAAAGATTCACCATACAGTATAGCGCGAACGGCGGAACAGGCGCACCATCAAGCCATTACGCCACGGTCGCGGAAGATGGCTCAATATCTTTCTATCTGTCATCAACAAGGCCAACAAGGCAGGGCTACACATTCGTCGGGTGGTTGCTTGGCAATGATTCGATACATTTTGATGTTGATGACGCAGGGAGCCACATTATATTTGCTCCCGGTTGGGATCCTCCTGTAACATATTATGCGCAGTGGATTCCCGCACAGGACGAACCGTTTATAACCATAGGCAATCAACAAGGTACATTTACTTACGGGCAAAGTGGACGGGTAACTTTTCCGATAACAACAAACTTACCTGACGGCGTTCATTATTGGGGCGCGTGGCGTGCCGTAGCGTACAGAACCGGGCCGTTCCCGGTGGAACAACATAGTGCCCGCTCATGGCCGCGTGGTATGTTTTTTGGCTCTGTCACCACCGACCCGTTTTTTACAATCCAAAACGGAACGGGCCAGTTGGCTTTGTACTATGTGCATGATTACGAGGCGGCGGCACGGGCGGGAGTATACGCCGTTGAATTTTATGTAGATGTGCCTGACAGCTTTGCGGTTGATTATATAAGAAGTTCGGAAATCATTATCACAATTTTGCCGGCACAAGAGGACAGTCCAACACCAACACCGGCACCAACCCCGACTCCGGAACCGCCGCAGCCCGATCCGGTGTTGGATCCTCCATCGATCAACCGCCCACTGCCGCTGTTTAGAGGCGATCCAACAGTCACAGACAGCGGTATATTATTAGACTTTGCGCCGGTTCAAAATAACCGCTTTGGTTATCGAATCTTCCGCGCTACATCTGCTACCGCGGACGGAATTTCTATCAGCGATTTCCCCATTACCCTCAATACTGCCTTTTCAAGCACAAACATTATTACCTTCGACCCCAACGTAAGGGCGAATACGGTGTACTATTATTACGTTCGCGAAGTATTGGAAGAAGCGCGATTCGACGCGGCAACGGTAGCTCTTACACCCGAAGTGCTTGGCGAACCGAGCGAAAGGGTTCGCGTTCAAACACCCACGCGCCTGCCGTGGGGCAATGAAGAAGCAGAGCGCGGGTTCATTATGATGATAATTGATAATCCCTTAATGAACGTGAATAATACCTGGGAAGAAATAGACCCCGGCGTCGGCACTTCCCCGATTATTCAAACCGGGCGCACCATGATTCCCATTCGCGCAACGGTTGAAGCAATGGGCGGAACAGTCGGCTGGTACGGCGCGGAAAGCAGGGTGGATTTGGCGGCGTTCGGCAACAATGTTTCACTTTGGCTTGGGAGTACAGATATTTTAGTAAATAATACATCCGATCTAATGGATATAGCCCCAAGCCTCGTTAACAACCGAACCCTTTTGCCGCTGCGCTTTGTCGCCGAAAACCTGGGTACGCATATCGAGTGGATAGGTTCGCAAAGTATGGTTGTAATTGTATATGAAAAGCCGTAAACTCCCGCAACACACAAAAAAACCACGAAAATTATTTTCGTGGTTTTTTCTTGTGTTTTTCTTGTGCGTGTCGCGCTTACGGCTTCTTTAATTGATTGCTGATTTCGTCGCGAAGTTTGATAAGCTCGGAAGAAGTACCTTTTTCGTTGATTTCGTGGATAGCTATGTCAAGTCTGCCGAGGGTTGCTAAAAGATAGGCCTCAAATTGTTTGTCGGTCATGCCGTGTACAAGTGCCATTTGATCACCCTCTCTCATTCCACTACTCCGCCCGTAACGCCTCAAGCTCCAACTTCCGCGCCGCAACAACCTTTTGTTGTACATCGGCCGGGGCTTCGTCGTAGCGTTCGAAGGTCATGGAAAAACTGCCGCGCCCTTGGGTCATCGAGCGGAGGTCGATGGCGTATTTGAGCATTTCGCTATGCGGCACTTCTGCGATAATTTCTGTTTTTTTGCCGACGGATTCTTGCCCTTGCAAACGGCCGCGGCGTTTGTTCATGTCGCCCATAATCGCGCCGACATAGCTTTCGGGAACGGTTACGGCAACGCGCATAATCGGCTCAAGGATGGCAGGCTTGGCCTGCATAAAGCCGTCTTTGAATGCGGCCTGCGCAGCCATTTTAAATGCAAGTTCGGATGAATCAACGGCGTGATATTTACCATCGTAAAGCGTCGCCTTAACGCCGACGACAGGATATGCCGCAACGGGGCCGGCCTTAACGCTTTCATTTAAGCCCTTTTCAACGGCGGGGAAATACTGCTTAGGCACGTTTCCGCCGACAACGGTTTCTTCAAATACATATGGCTTGGTTTCGTCGCCCGACGGCTCGAATTTCATATCAACGATACCGTATTGGCCGCCGCCGCCGGATTGTTTTACATATTT
>WRHA01000271.1 GCA_009783395.1 Defluviitaleaceae bacterium | reverse complement strand
CGACCCGTGGATGCTTTCCACAATTGAGTGCTTGCAGTGGATGGCGGCGAACCATTACGTTGAGAGCATCCCCGGCTTTCCCGCTCCTGCAACACCCTCACGGGGGGATTGGCATCAATCCCGCGCAACAATAACAAGCAGCAGCCCTTCCGCCACTCTAACACTCGCATTTTTGCGCACGACATTGCTTACCCCAAGCCCTGAACCGACGTACACATCGGCATTTTGCAAGGGGTATTTGAAGCCCTCCTCCGTTACGCCCTTGCAGTCCGTTATCGCGACAATGGAGACGATTGTTCCCGGCGGCGCATCCATTTGAAGGGTCGATGAATGGACGAGTGTAATTTTATTGTGTTCGTCGAAAATTTGTGCCGTTTCGCCGCGTTCGGCAAAGTTTTTTAGGTTCAATATGTTCGTTAATGTGTGGTCGAGGCGACTGCCTGTTGCGCCAAGCAGAAGGAAATCGTCAAAGCCGCGCTCCCTTGCGTATGCGATTGCGATTTCGGTGTCGGTAAAGTTTTTTTGTGTGGGGAATTTGATTTGCTCAATTTCGGGCGAAATTTCGGTGCGAACGGAGTCGAAATCACCGACAACGGCGGTCGGATGCAAGCCCATTTTTACGGCATGGTCGAAGCCGCTGTCGGCGCAGATGATTGTGTCGGTATCGCGGATTTGTGCCTTGATGCAGGCGTAATCCGAAATCGCGCCGCCCGATATTATTACTGCCCTCATTGCTCGGCAGTTCGCGGTGTAATCGTCGAAATGAGAAGCGCGGCGGCAATGGCTATAAAGATTACGCCGGCGGTTTGGAATGCAAAAAGATGCTCGGTGTTGCGTTCAACGAGCCGATAAATTCTGTCGGCACGGGGTGCATCGTAGAAAATCATTGCGTCGGTTACGACCTGCGTAATCGTCAAATCCTCGATGCGCCTGAGGTGTCCTGCGAAAACAAAGGCAAGCCCGCCAAGTGTGCCGATTACGGCACCCGTTGCAATGCGCGCCGTTGTCGAAATCGACCCTGCGTTTGCCGCAGTCATTTGCTCGTAAACCGCGGGCGGCACGACGTTTTTTGTGACGATATTTATCGCGTGTTTCATCGTGGGCAGGCTGATTATTACGAGGGTTACAATCATTTCCGGTGCGATGTAATTGAGGTTGTATACGGCGGAATAAATAGCGGCGTGTTGACCCTCCGGCGCGTACATATAGAAAAACAATAATCCCGACAGGAAAACCATAACCCATCGACCCGCAACGCCCGCGATGTATCCGACAATCAGCCCAAATTTCATTTTGCGAAAAAATCCGGCAATCCCAAGCGCACCGTATGCCAAAAGATAATCCAAGGCATATTGTGCGGGATGAATAATAAACGCGCCCGTAATCGTAGTGAGAAGCCCGAGCGAAATGCCCGCGATAATGCCGTAAACCGGCCCCAGCCAATATCCCGCAAGCACAACAAAAAGCATACTCATCGGCGTAACCGAACCACCCATCGGCATCCGAAAAATCGTCACCTGATTAAGCAAAAACGCCAGCGCGATACACACCGCCGCAACCGCAAGCATTTTTGCATGTGACATTTGCGTGTCTTTCGAAAACATAAAAAAACCTCCTTGGATTTATGTCCGCAAGGAGGCACTCGCCTGTGTCAGCTTCTCTTCGCCGGCATTATCCGGATCAGATTCAAAGGGTATTTCTCAGCCGCACGATTTTCGCACAGCACCCCTAGCGGAAATATTTAATTTGACGTGAAGTTAACAGAAAAATTTTTCTTTGTCAAATGCTCGCTTAATCGCATCAAAACTTTTCTCGCTGATAACATGCTCAATTCGGCACGCATCGTCGACTGCTGTTTTTCTGTCAACGCCCAGCGAAATCAACCAGTCTGAGATTATGGTGTGGCGTTCGTGCATCGAGCGGGCTATTGCGCAGCCGCGCTCGGTTAGGCTGATATAGCCGCTTGCGTCGACGTCGATATAGCCGTCGCGCCGCAGTTTTTTCATTGCCACGCTCACGCTCGGGCGCGTGTAATCCAGCTCCGAAGAAATGTCAACGGAGCGCACTTTTTTTCCGCCGCGGCTAAGCACATAAATTGTTTCGAGATAATTTTCTGCCGATTCTTGTATTTTCATAGTTTTTGCCATTCCTCCGATTACGAAAAAAGCAGTCCGATGTGATTTATAATCCCTCCCACGAGCAGTGCCGAAACAATCGTCGCGAGTGATATTGCAAGCGCGAATTTTATTTTAAACTCTTTGGCGAGAATCGCAAACACACTCACGCACGGCAAATACATAAGCGAAACCACTCCGCCGACAAACGCCTGAAGCGGCGTCAAATCCAGTTGGATTAGCGGTGCGACAGACATTTCGCGGCGCACAATGCCCAAAATCAGCGCGGTTACAGCGTCGGGCGGCAGTCCCAGCCAGCTTGCAACAAGCGGCTCGGCAAACCCTGCAATTGCGGCCAAAAGCCCCGATTCGGCAAGCAATGCCGCGATAATAATCGCAAGCATCATCGGAATTTCTGCATCCTTCAGGAAGTGCTTCATGCGGGTAAGCAGCTTGCGTCCATATGCTTTCGGGTTTGGGATAAGCAAATTCGGAACTTCGATTATAAGCGGGTCAACCGTTCCCTTAACGATTTTTGAAGCAACGAGCGTTACCGCAACAAAAAGAAGCAGAGAAAACCCGAGCATAGCAGGAAGCATCCACCATGCAAAGCCGGCAAACAGTGCAATCATCGCGCCGGTTTGCGAGATGCACGGTACGGCAAAGCAAATCGCGGCGGTTATTACAATACGTTCCTTGCGTGATGTTGCGGCGCGACTGCCGATTATCGCCGGTACGGCGCAACCATAACCCATCAGCATATGAATAAGGCTTCCGCCCTGAACGCCGAGTTTGCGCATGATATTGTCGAAAAGCACGCTTATTCGCGGCAAAAAGCCTGTGTCTTCCAGGAAGGTAAACGCGACGTAAAACATCAAAACAAATGGGAAAATTAACGCCAAAATCCACTCGAAGCTAATCACAAAAATCCCGAACTCGCCGACCAAAATATTCAGCAAAATGCCCTCGGGGATGAAAGATGTAAAAAAATTTCTGAAAAACGGCACGATTACGTAGTCAACAAGCGGCTCGAAAATAAACTCGATCAAAACCTCGCCGCCGCCAACAACCACGCCGATTGTTGCCGCAATAACCAAAAACGCAATGAACAGACCGGGAAACGGTTTCATCATGCTGTCGCCGAGTCGATCGAGAAAGCCCGGTGTCGCATTGCTTTTTGTTGTTACGCGGCGGGCGATGGTTTTTGCAGAGTCGTATATATCGTCGGTGGTTTTTCGGCAGGAGGCGCAGGATGCGCATTTTCCGCAGTTTGGCGGCTCGTGCGCGGTCGTTTGTCGTTGCAAAATATCTGCCAGTCGGGTTGTGATTTCCCCGATTCCGCGATTTTTTACCGCCACGGTTTCGAGTACCGGGCCGCCAAGCTCCTGCTCCAGAAGTTTTGCATTAACGACAACGCCGTGCCTTTTTGCGACATCCATTAAATTCAGCGCGTACAAAATCGGGATGCCGTACTGCCGAATCTCCAGCGCGAGATGCAAATTGCGCTCCAAGTTTGACGCGTCCAACACGCAAATAACGGCGTCCGCGCCGCTTTGCATAAATTGCGATGCAACAGTTTCCGCCTCAGACGTAGGCTTTAGCGAATATGTACCCGGCACATCAACCAGCACGTAGTCCACATCACCGACGGTCAGCCGCCCCTCCATAAATGTGACGGTTGTTCCGACAAAGTTTGAACTTGTGGCGTAAATACCGGTCAGCTCGGTGAAGAAGATGCTTTTGCCGACATTCGGATTTCCCATAAGCAGGATTTTTCTCGCTTTACTCATGACGACGCCTCCGTAACGGCGATTTGTGTAGCAACATCCTTGCCGATAGCTACGCAAAACGCGTCTTCCACTTTCAGCACAACAGGTCCGCCGAAGGTGTAGCGATTTTGCACAACAACACGCGTGCCAACGCGCAATCCGATGCCTTGAAGGAGGCCGATATCAGGAACCGACGCGACGCGAAGGGCGTTGCGCGGTCGGGCTTCGTATAGGTTTACAGTAGTTGGACTCATAGGGATTCTCCATATCTCGTATTTGTTAGTCACGCCTAACGCATTCTATGTTAGCGCAAACTAACACGTGCGTCAAGTCTCGTCAATCTCATAGAAAAAAAAACATGACAAATGTAACTGTTATAAAAAATCGTCCGGTGGGATACTACAGTCAAGGAGGCGATTTTTTTATGAGCATCGCGACAATGAAAAACGTGGTAAAACGATATGGCGAATTAACCGCGCTGGATCATCTCGATTTGCAAATCGGCGAGGGGGAAATTTTAGGCCTTCTCGGCCCGAATGGCGCGGGCAAAACTACGGCGATTCGATCGCTGGTTGGGCTTATCGAAATTGACAGCGGGGATATTTCTGTTTTTGGCAAAAAGCAAAGCGTGAATAATGTTGAAATTAAAAAGGAAATGGGCATTGTTACGCAGGAAATTACTGTGTTTACCGACCTTTCGGCAGGGGAAAATTTGCGCTATTTCGGCGCGCTGTACGGCCTGCGCGGCAAGGAGCTTGACGACAATGTAAAGCGCGTGCTGGAGTTTATCGGGCTTGCGGAACACGCTAAGAAGCGTCCCAAAAAATTTTCCAGCGGGATGCAGAGACGGCTTAATATCGGATGCGCACTTGTTCATCGTCCGAGGCTCTTAATCATGGACGAACCGACCGTCGGCATCGATCCGCAATCGCGCAATCATATTTTGGAATCGGTAAAAAAAATCGCCGCCGACGGCACGACGGTTATCTACACGACGCACTATATGGAAGAGGTGCAGGCGATTTGTGAGCGCATTTCGATTATGGATGCGGGGCGCGTAATCGCGGAAGGCACGCTGGATGAACTTGTCGGGCGAATTGCATATGAAGACACTGTTCGCCTAACGGCCGCCGTGCCTTCCGAAGCACTGACAGAGGATATTCGCGCAATATCCGGCGTAAAAAACGTTGTCGCAAACGGCAACGAATATGTAATAATCTCCGGCGCGGACAGCGGCAATTTAAACCGCATAATGGAAGTAGCAATGCGCCACGGCGGCGTTTCAAATATCGCCAACGACAAGCCAAACCTTGAAGACGTTTTTCTGACACTTACCGGAAAGAAACTCAGGGATGATGAGGAGGGAAAAGCGTGACTATTTTTATGCACTACCTGAAGCGTTCCGTGTTTGACCCGATTGGGCTTCTCATTTTTATTTTTATGCCCGTTGCACTGGTTTTTTTAAACGTGGAAATAAACGTCATCGACCTCGAAGACGTCGTGCGCCAAAATGTCGCAACAAACGTCGTTATGTCGATCATGCTGATGTTTCAAGTTATGGCGGGGTCATACATTTGCGAGTATGTTTGTCACGATTTGCGCAGTGAAACCCGCTGGCGACTTTTGGCCGCACCCGTTTCCCTTAACAAATATTTGTTCTCGGCTATGGCGGCTTCGCTTCTTTTTTCGCTGATTACCGGCGCGCTGGTTTTGGTTTTGGGATATTTTGTGTACGACATTTACATGGGCAACATCGGCATTGTCTT
>WRHA01000270.1 GCA_009783395.1 Defluviitaleaceae bacterium | reverse complement strand
TATCGCGCAGTGGCTCGGGTGACACAATGTTTATCGCAATCTTTTCAAGCATAGCAAGATAAACAAATGTTCCAACAAATATCGCCAATGTGTTTACATCGATGTAAATAACATGCATCACAAGCGGCACGGAAAAAGCAAGCAATCCTGCAATTTTTCCCGCCAAAGTGTGCATCATCATAAGTTGCCTGTAGTGTATGTATCCAACGATAACGCTAATTATTTTCAGCGCGATAAATCCTAAAATAAGTCCTCGCGAAAACGTGTTTAAATCAAGCTGAGGAACAATAATTACAAGCGAAACGAAAATCAAAATATAATCCGCAATCCCGTCGATGTTGGCTCCAAGTTGTGATACCGCGCTAAACCTGCGTGCAAAAAATCCATCAAGAATGTCGGTGAGCCCGATAATTGCATAAAGCATGAGAAATATCGGAGAGAAAACAAAATTTGTCAAAATCAAAGACAAAAAAAATAACGCCAGCGTTAAAATGATTCGAGAAACGGATAATATGTTTGGAACATGCTTCATTTTTTTTCACCCCCGTCTCGTTTAGCCCGTACTTAGTTTTATGTTCGTTGCCGCGAGTTTATGATGGCGACTTCAGCTTACCGCTTGCAAAATAATCCGGCTCGTTTTTTAGGATTTCGCCGATTAAATCCGCCATTTTTACTGCATCACACAAAACCGAGTGCGCATCGCCGATTTTGCAATACGTTGCCGCGCCGTTTTCGATGAAAAGTTTTTCCGCTTTGTCATAATTGTCGGACACATTGCCGCCTGAAAAATGATGCCGATATTGGGGGCATGGGATAAGCTCGCCGCCGCGCCGGATAAAAATTTCCTGCGGCTTTTCCGTCAATCGACCGGGGACATTGTACCATTCCTCTACGCCGTGCAAGTAAGTATTTTTTGTCAATTCACAGCCGAGAAACAAAATTTGCGCGCCGCGGTCATACAGTTTGCCGTGACATCCGTTTCGCGGGCAGGGTGATTGCGTAAATTCCTCGCCGTCGGTAAATTCTGCCGCTTTTGTGCCGATTGCCGCAACAGAATGCGTCGGATGCATCGAGCGGATAACTCCCGGGCGTTTTAGAAACAAATTGGGCAAAATTCCTACGCACGACGGCATGGTTTCATAGTCAAAAATATTGTTTTTTCCAACGGGAGCGCCGTTCTCGTCAAACCCTTCATTCATTACATATTCCCATGTATGCGTCGGAAAAATCAGAAGTCCGTCGCGCATAAAATCAATAAAAGCATCCAAAATCGTGTCGCCTCTGCCTTCGACGACTCCCACGCTTTTACACGACGAATGTATCATTAGGGTGCCGCTCGGGTTGATTCCGGCGGTTTTTAAATCAGCGATAAGAGAATTTTTTGTGTGCATTATGTTGCCTCCGTTAGTGAAATTTGACTTGACTGCTCGCGAAAACTTTCAAGCCCTAAATGTCTGTATGCGAGATTTGTTGCGGTGCGGCCGCGAGGGGTTCGTTGGATAAAGCCGAGTTGCAGAAGATATGGCTCGGCGACGTCTTCGAGGGTTCCCGGCTCTTCGTCAATGCTTGCGGCGAGAGTGTCAAGACCGACGGGTCCGCCGCCAAATTTTTCAATTATTGCGCGGAGAATTTTTTTATCTACGCTGTCAAGACCGAGTTTGTCAATTTCGAGCTTGTCGAGGGACGAAACAGCGACTTCTTCGGTAATCACGCCGTCGAATTTTACTTGTGCAAAATCACGAACGCGCTTTAGCAGGCGGTTTACAATCCGTGGGGTTCCGCGTGCGCGACGTGCGATTTCTTCCGCTCCTTGCTGTTCGATTTCGACGCCCAAAACCGCCGATGAGCGCGTTACGATTTTCTGCAAATCCGTCACGCTGTATGGCTCGAGGTGATGCACAACGCCAAAACGATCGCGAAGCGGCGCAGTCAAGAGACCAATGCGCGTTGTTGCACCGATTAGCGTAAAGCGCGGTAATTCGAGGCGAATGCTTCGTGCGCCCGGTCCTTTTCCGATTATTATGTCAAAAACAAAATCCTCCATCGCGGAGTAGAGCATTTCCTCGACGGTGCGGTTTAGGCGGTGAATTTCATCGATGAACAAAAAGTCGCCCTCGTTTAAATCGTTTAAAATAGCGGCAATATCGCCGGGACGCTCGATAGCCGGACCGGTTGTAATGCGGAGCTGTGCACCCATCGCGCCTGCGATTATCGCGGAAAGAGTCGTTTTTCCGAGTCCGGGCTGGCCGTAAAGCAAGACATGATCCAGCGTTTCGCCGCGACCGAGCGCGGCCTCAACAAAAACTTGCATGTTTTCCTTAACTTTATCCTGCCCGATGTAGTCGTCAAATCGCGACGGGCGCAGTTTTTGCTCGATCTCTTCGTCAATTTCCGGATTAAACGCACGAGTATCTTCCATGTCTGATTAAAACGCCCCTTTTGCGAGCTTTTTCAGCGCGAGCTTTATAATCGCATCCGCCGCCGAATCGTCGTCTGCGACCTCAAGAACCGCTTGCACTGCCTCCGCGCGCCCATAACCAAGCGCGAGAAGTGCGTCTGTTGCGTCTTGCTTCGGGGAGGGTTTGCCTTTTTGGGCGGACGAAAACGTCGGTGCGTCTTCAAACGAGCCTTCGGTTTTTATCTTGTCGCGAAGCTCCAAAACGACGCGTTGTGCCGTTTTTTTGCCCACTCCGGGGGCTTTGCTTAAAGCGATCGCGTCTTCTGCGATAATCGCTAAAATAATTTGTTGCGGTGACATCGCGCCTAAAATCGACGAAGCTACCTTCGGCCCGATGCCCGAAACGGATATGAGCAATGTAAATAATCGCACTTCCTCTTGTGTCAGAAAACCGTGCAGTGATTGTCCGTTGTCGTTCGATTGGAAATACGTAAAAATCTGCACATCCGCGCCGCGTGCAGGCATTCGTGCAATCGTCGCAGGCGCAGCATTTACAAGGTATCCCACGCCTGCTACATCAACTACAACGGTATTTTCATACACAAATGCAAGCGTTCCTTTTACATACGCAATCATAAATTCTCCATTTCATCTATCCAAACTCTAAGAGGCTTTTTATAGATTTCGGCATCTTCACCATGCTCGATAAGGGCTTTTTTTGCAATATCAATGTCGGGATTTCGCAGACCTGCGAGCTTGTGTGAAAATTTGTCCAAGGTATCGCTGTTATAGAAGATTTTTTTAAGCAGGGCGGTGAAATTCAGAGTTTTTTCAATCGGCAATGAGTCTGCCATACGTAGTTCCATACGGTTTTGCAGGCGCACATCGGGAAACGCCATTGATGTGATATGTTCGATGTCTGCAAGGGTGAGCTTTTTGTTGGCAAAAATTTCGCTGTTTGGCTTGTTTGCGGTGTAAACAGGCTCATTTTCTCTCACAATGAAAATGGGCGGCATGTCGTAAATATAATTTGCGTAATCGAAAAAACCGAAATCGGAATCCGGCGATTTTGGCACAATGCCCGAACGCGCCGCATCAGTATTTTGCCAAATATGCGTGCGATGCATCGTTCCGGTTGTGTCGCACAAAAAAGAGAAAATTGGCGTTAACGCACAGGCAACACGGAATTTTTTGCAAAAGTCCGATTCGTTTTCGTAGTCGATTGAAATTTGCGCGGCGGCGGTTCCCCTCATCATTTGCAGTCCATGTGTGCCGGTTTTTTGAAAATGAGCGTCCATAAGTTCGTATCGACGCTTGGGAATCAGTGGCATGTTCTCGCCGCTCGGCAAAAAGCCTGTGCAAACAAGCTCGCAGTTTAGTTCATCCAAAATCGGTGAAATTTTGGCAGAAAAATCGCCATATATGTTTTTGATTTCGCTGATGTACGGCGACGGGCGGATGCTGATTTCAAGTTGTGCGGCGGGTTCAAGGGAAATGTCGGAATTTTCACCGACAATTCCGATAATTCGCCCGTCGGAAAATATCGGCGTGCCGAAAATCGGACAAAAACGCCGTAAAATTTCCTCCACCCCATTGTGGTAGGGTAGGGGAGATCGAGTTTCCTTATTTAATACAAAATGCTCAAGCTCAACGCCGAGAAGCTGCTTTGTCTTGCAACCGGACTCGAAATATTCAACAAGAGCGGCGATATTTCGCTCTCTCATTTAACGTTCCTTTGAAACTTCCATGTGTCCCTGCACATGTCCTCAATCGACTTCTTTGCGCGAAAGTTTAGCATTTTTTCAGCCTTTTCGGGGTTTGCGAAAATTGTTGCAATATCGCCCGGACGGCGCGGACCGATAGAGTAGGGGAGTTTTAGACCGTTTGTTTTTTCAAAAGTTTGCACAAGCTCAAGCACCGAAAAACCGCGCCCCGTACCAAGATTAAACACCTCGCAGCCCTTGTTTTTCTCCGCGAAATCCATTGCAAGAACATGCCCGTCTATTAAATCGGAAACATGGATATAGTCGCGGACACAAGTTCCGTCGGGGGTATCGTAGTCATTGCCGTAGATTTTAAGTTCGGCATGAAGCCCTGCGGCGGTTTGCGAAATGTTTGGCATAATATTATTCGGGATACCACGCGGGCAGTCACCGATTAAGCCGCTTTCATGCGCTCCGACCGCATTAAAATATCGTAATAACACCACCGAAAAATTCTTTTCTGCGATGCAAAAGTCGCGCAGGATCTGCTCGCACATAATTTTTGTCCAACCATAAGGATTTGTCGCGCCGGAGACCGAATTTTCCGTAAGCGGCATGGGGTTATCGCTTCTGTACGTGGCCGCCGACGATGAAAAGATTAAACTTGAAACGCCGCACTTGACCATTGCACTGCAAAGAGACATCGTCGAAATCAAATTATTTTCGTAGTATTCGAGCGGCATAGCAACCGATTCACCCACAGCTTTAAGCCCTGCGAAATGGATCACGCAGTCGGTCTGTTGTGCCGCAAAAATTTCTTCCATCGTGGCAGAGTCGCATACATCGGCCTTGTAAAAAGGAAAGTCTGCGCCGGAAATTTTTTTCACACCGTCAATGGCGGCCTGCGTTCCGTTTGAAAAGTTGTCGACCGCGACTACTTCGTGACCGATGCGCAAAAGTTCCGCACACATATGGCTTCCAATATATCCTGCGCCGCCCGTTACCAAAATTTTCATTCCTTCAGCTCCTTGCTATCAGTCTATTTTAAAGAGAGAGGGATGTCAAAAAATTTTATTTACAAGTTGGTGCGGGTAGTGACACTACCCGCACCAACTTGTAAAAATAAAAAAATCACAAAAATTATTGCTTTTAACTATGTACGATTGCATAAATTTTGGTAAGAATTTAAATGAATTATTAACGAATGTTACAAATAAAATATTGCAATTGTGTTACAGCCGTGCTAGTATTTAAAAAAAAGTGGGGGTTCGTGCGCATGGACGGTAAATTTGTTGAAAATAAACGCGGGAAAATTATATTTTTTGCGATTGTCGGCGTAGTGATTTTGGCATTTGTTTTGCTTCGGGGCGATACCGATATTCTGCGCTTCCGTGATGTCGCCGACCTGCACGAGGGTTTTCCGCCCCCCGAAGGTTCTTATGCGGCGTTTTTGGATTATCACAGAAGCGATGACGGCACATGGCGCACACATCTCGGCGAAGAGCATATTTATGTTGATATTTTTAACCCCACGCAGGGTGTTGAAG
>WRHA01000269.1 GCA_009783395.1 Defluviitaleaceae bacterium | reverse complement strand
TTCCACTCAAACATCTAAATTCGCCCTCCAACTATATGGTGGATTTCTATTACACGTCATGGGGCGAATTTAGATGTTTGAGAGTGGAAAAAGTACGACATATGCGAATTTAGGGTTTTTAGAGGTCGCCTAGAAGGCAGGTCGCCGAATCATATCAAGCTCCGCCACGCTCCGCTCGACGCGCAGGTGGATTTTTTGCATGGGATGCGGTGCGGAGGAGATTTGTGTGTCGGCGTCATACATATGGGTAACGATTTGCGAAAAATTTTCTCCGTTTGAGCGCACGATTTCGATTTTGTCGCCGACGGAGAATTTGTTTCGCTGCTCGATTCGGGCCAGGCCGGTTTTTTCGTCATAGCTTTCGACGACGGCAAGAAAATTCTGCGATGTGTGTTGCAGCTTGCCGGTGTAGTCGTGGTCGCTTGCGCCGGGCGGACCGAAAAAAAAGCCGCTTGTGTAGCCGCGATTGCCGACTTTTTCGAGTTCCGCACGATAATGGGGGATTTTTTCGGCGTAAATTTCGGGAGAGGCAAAAAAATCGTCAATCGCTTCGCGATACACCTTCGTTACCGCTCCGACATAGTACTCCGTTTTCATGCGGCCCTCGATTTTCAGGCAGTTTACGCCCGCAGAAATCAAATCCGCCAAATGCTCTGCCATACATAAGTCCTTCGAATTAAAAATAAACGTCCCGCGCTCATTTTGCGAAACGGGAAACTTTATGCCGCTTCTTCGTTCGATTAAATCATATTCGTAGCGACAGGGCTGGCTGCATTCGCCCCTGCTTGCGTCGCGCTCGGTCAAAAAATTGCTTATCAAGCATCGCCCGGAGTACGCCATACACATCGCCCCATGCGCAAAAACCTCGATTTCGATGTCGGTTCGTTCGCGAATTTCCGCGATTTCGCGCAGGGACAATTCTCGCGCAAGCACAACACGCTTCGCGCCCATGTCGCGCCAAAATTCCGCCGCCGCAAAATTCGTAACATTAGCCTGCGTGGAAACATGAATATCCAGCTCGGGCGCAACGATTTTTGCACGCGAAAAAACGCCGACATCGGAAATTAAAACCGCGTCGACGCCTATGTTTTGCAAAAATAAGAGGTATTCGTCAATGGCGAACGAATGACCGGGTTCGGCGAAATCGGCGTTGTGGGCGCAAACATTCGCCGCGACATAGAGCTTTTTACCGCGCTCGTGTGTGAAACGAACCGCCTCCGCCATTTCCTCGCGTGAAAAGTTTTTTGCCTTCGCCCGCATACTAAGCGTTTTTCCGCCGATATAAACCGCATCCGCGCCATATGCAAGCGCGAATTTAAGCCGTGTTAAGTCGCCTGCAGGCGCGAGAAGCTCGACCTTCTTCATGTCGCCTATTCCGCAATTCCAATAACAAGCCCAACGGTGCGCAAACTTTCCGGCTGTGTAATTTGCTTAGGCGCGAACGCCTTGTTAAGCGATTCCAAAACAACCGTTTCGCGCCGATGATCTATGCGCAAACGCTTGCAATACGCCTCGCCGTCGTATACAAAAATGCCGACATTGTCGGGGTCGACCTTTGGCACGGCTTTAACGAAAACAATGTCGCCGTCGCAAATTTTCGGCTCCATGCTGTCGCCCTTTATTCGCACGCAAAAATCGGCACGCTCGCTAACCTGCGTCGCAACAAAGCGCATTTCTTCAAAATCGCCGTCGCTGTCGTCGCTCAAATAACTGCCAAGCCCCGCGCTTGCACGCTGATTATAAACCCGTAAAACAATCCACTTGTCGTCATGCGTCGGATTATTTAGAACATCGTTTCGGGTATTTAAAAAGCTGACGCGTTCCATTTCCTTGTCGAGAATAATGTCAACCACTTCCCGCCCATGCGTATCCAGCTGACGGTATTTTTTGATGTGATCATTTTCACTCTCGTTTAAAATGGCGATTTCGTCAGCCTTTCTGCGGTTTTCACTAACGCCCAGGAGATAATCCAGGCTTACGCCAAAATGCCGCGCAAGCATTTGCAAAATCTCGGAATTTGGTTCGCGAAAGCCGGATTCATAGTTTGCATAAGTGCTGTAATTCAGCGGAAGTTTCGCAACCAATGCCCGCTTGCTGAGCCCGTTCTCCTTGCGCAATGCTCGTAACCTGTCTGCAATCATGCCGCAACACCCCATAATGCTGTATTTTGCAAAAAAGCATACTATATGGAATATTTTTTATCAACACTGATTGACATCATACACGAAAAGTGAAACAATAGATTGGCGAACAAAACTGCGAGCCCTGTCGCGGTTTGACTCAGGAACTGTCCGGAAAGGAGGTGAAAAAATGAATTTATTAATGAAAGGATCTGCGATTGCCGTCGCAGGGCTTGCGGCAAGTTTTGCGTCCCGTTTGTTCGGCGGGTTCGACATGTTGCTTCAAACACTCTTGCTGTTTATGGCGGTTGATCTGATTTCCGGCGTTACATCTGCGATTGTTTTTAAATGCTCCGACAAGACGCAAAGCGGGCGGCTTTCAAGCCGCGCCTGCTTGAAGGGGATTTTTAAAAAAGGCTGCAGCCTGTTGCTGATCGTTGTTGCGGTGTATCTCGACGCGCTTTTGGGTACAAACAGCCTAACCCGCGATGCCGTTATCATAGCATTCTGCCTAAACGAGCTGATCAGCATTTTGGAAAACATGGGCAATATGGGCATACAAATGCCCGCACCCATCGTAAATGCACTCGAAATGCTGTGGAAAAAACAAGGATAAGCTGCGGATTAGGCCTCGTTCAAATCAACAATCATTTCACCGTCGGTTAAACAACCGACGGTTTTTTTTGTGCCAAAATTTGAGATTGTCACGAAAATAAATCGGTGTTAAAGTTAGAACTTGTCTTCAATAATTTCACGCTGAAATTATTGAAGACAGGTTCTTATTTTTCAAAAATTGGCGTATGTAGGGGTGTTTAGTGTGAAAATAAGTGAGATTCTTGCGTCGCGTGAGGTGACGGTTTCTTTGGAGCTTTTTCCGCCGAAACCGGGCGCGGGGTTTGGTAATATGAAAAAGGTGGTTTCGGGCTGCGTTGGGCTTTCGCCGTCGTTTATCAGCGTAACTTGCGGCGCGGGCGGCGGCGGCTCACAGAATACGCTGGAGGTTGTGCGAGAGGTTCGGGACAGCGGGGTTGTTGCGCTTGCGCATCTTGTTGCCATGGGGCTTGGGCGCGAGGAAATTTCTCGCGAGCTGGGCGAATTTAAAGCGAACGGAATTTTTAACATCATGGCGTTGCGGGGTGATTTCCCTCCGGGCGTATCCGAGAATAACGGAGCTTTTCGCTATGCAAGCGATCTTGTAGCAGAGATACGGCGGCATGGCGATTTTTGCGTGGGCGGCGCGTGCTACCCCGAGGGGCATCCCGAGGCGGAAACGTGGCAAAAAGATATTGAGAAATTGAAGATAAAGGTTGCCGCAGGTTGCGATTTTTTGACCACACAGATGTTTTTTGACAACAATATCTTGTACAACTTTATGTATCGCCTCTTAAAAAACGGGATCGACGTGCCTGTTGTTGCAGGAATTATGCCCGTGACGAACGCCGCGCAAATTGACAGAATTTTTAAGCTGAGCGGCGCACCCGTTCCGCCACGATTTAAGGCAATTGTCGACAGATTTTCCCAAAATCCCAAAGCCATGCGACAGGCCGGCATTGCCTATGCCACCGAGCAGATCATCGACTTAATCGCAAACGGTGTCGGCAACATTCATATCTATACGATGAACAAACCGGGGATCGCAGGGAGTATTATGGGGAATTTGTCGGAAATTTTTAAGTAGGGGGAGCAGGCTGTCGGCTCACTTTACCTTATTCAGATAAAGAAACCCACTTTGACCACTCACCATTTGGAAGTTGCTCTTGATACCAAAAATCAGTAGCGTCCAGATAGGCTAAGGCGCGAAAGGTATGCAGACTCACTTGCTGTACATTGGGCAAGGCTTTTACTCGTGTAATGGCTACATCTGCCGTAATTTTCCCCTTGATATAATCCTCAACAACGAAATTAACCTTGTCGTTTGCAATAGAACCTCGGACGATACCATGCGCATGACGCAAACGGTCGTCAGGCTTGCCTTTTCGCCTATTATCTCGCACGAAGTTTAGCCATTCCAATGTTGGTTCATCGAATATAAGCGGATTAACTTTCTCATCAGAGAATATGCTGCCGGCCAATGTGTATTTCATCACAACGGGCTTGCCCGAAAATGCCGCACGGCTTTGAGCCCAACGCTGTGCCACATCAAGATTGCTACCCAAATAAAAGCCTTGCCCAAAGTCTGTACGGTGACGACCTTTGGTTAGGTCTATTTCACGTATAATTTGTGTTGTACCATGATACAGTTCCATGCTACGCCGCCTGTACGTTTGCTAATTCAGCGGTTAATAATTCTGCCATATATTCGAAGCCTTGTGTATGGAATGATTCGTAACCTTTCAGCACCTTTTCCACGAAGCCATGCTGTTCTAACAGTCGTGCGGTTTCTATCACAGTTTTTTGTAGTTCGTCAGCCGTATACTGGATTACATGTACCAGCCATACCGCTCTGTCTGCTTCTGTGTGCATTTGCAAACCCTCCTAACGGAATTATAACGAAAACTTGTCTTTTATCATTATTGCCACAGCACCAGGGGCAAGATTGGAATTATCAATCTTCATATAGTTTTCAAATGTAATTTCACCGTCGTTGCTAACAAGACGATAATTTTTATCTTCGTTCAGCAAAAGAGCAGTTGACCATTCAAGATTCCTCTTGGAAGCCTTATGCTGAAGCCTGTTCTCCGTTATGTGCCTTTGAAGTCTAATCTCCTGTAATGCTACTAATTCCACATAGTAAATATCCGCACTATTACGCCTGAAAATATCAACAAGATTGCCAATGTAATTCCAGTCATTTTGCACATCTAATGCCCACATGAAAGTAAAAATCATACCCTTTTTGATAATTCTTGTCCGACGGTCATTTTTCCAACAGCACCGGCACCAAACAAAATTACCAATTTCATGCCACACCCCTATTCAAAATATTAGAGTATATTCGTCTGACTCTATGGTGATTGTATCATGAACATAGCGATAACAACAGCTTTGACTTTCACAAGCCCCTTGACGAACGTCCAACCATACGTAGTTTTCAAGGTTTTGCAATCCTTTAAAATCAAATATGTTATTGATAAAGTGCAAAAGCCGCTTTACAGTTGTTCTACGCAACAATTTCAAACGTAAACACAACGGGATTTGCCGGATTTTCATCAAGCGGGGAAATATCTACTGATTTAATCCGCAGCGTAATTCCCAAAGCCTGTTCGAGTTCGTACAAACGTCCCCCGGCACAACGGTCAAAATAAGTTTGAAGCGAGGCGGGTGGATTATGAGGCTTCTTTTCACGGATACGCTTGTAATACCCGTGTGTGCAGGCAAATTTGACAGTGATTGTATCATCTTCATTCAAGACGCACCCGCCTCTGTCGAATGTTTTTGCGAATTGCGCAAGCCTTTCACCCAGCGGAAGATGTGCGTGTTCCGCTGCAAACGCTTTCCTTGCCTTGTCTGCGCCTGTACCCTTGCACCCTCCCGCCAGTGTGAATAATCCATAGCGTTGGTCTTGAGTAAG
>WRHA01000268.1 GCA_009783395.1 Defluviitaleaceae bacterium | reverse complement strand
GCCCTTGAATCAAGCCCCGTTGTCAGCTCGTCCAAAAACACAACTTCGGGATTGGGGATAAGGGCAAGGACAATGAATAGCCGTTGTTTTTGCCCGCCCGACAACTCGCTTATTTTGCTTTTTGCCTTTTCGGAAAGTCCAAAGCGCTTTAACAATGCCAAATATTCTGATGGGGATTTATACAACGACTGCGTAACCTCGCACAGTTCACGCACCGTTATATTGTCTTGATAGTTGGATTCTTGAAATTGCACGCCAACTTTTTGAAATAGCCGCTTGCGGTCAGTCTGTGGGTTCATACCCAAAACAGACACCGTTCCGCTGTCCTGTTTCCTCGTGCCCAAAATGCACTCTATTGTAGTGCTTTTCCCTGCACCGTTAGCACCGAGCAAGCCGAAAACCTCGCCACGGCGTACCGAGATGCTTACATCTTGGACTGCCTTGGTTTGGGCGTATGACTTGCTGATGCTCTCTACTTGGATTACCGGATTCATCCGTTGCCCTCCTTAATTCGATTTATACAAAAATAATACCACCGTCCGAAAGGCTGGTGGTTTAGTGGAGGGTTAAAAATTTTTCATTTTTGCAAGTTGTGAAAGTAGAGATTGTGCATTTTCCTCTGCATAGCGTAATGATGTCAGCAGTTTATCGTATACCATAATAATATCGTCAGTTTCATAGGGGCTGTCTATTACCTTTTTAATGCAGATGTCGGGGGTGATTTCGAGTTCACCCAACATTCGCAAAATTGCCGAGAGTGAATAATTCGCACAGCGTAAGGAACGAATTATTTTTAATCGCCGTATATCCTCGTCAACATATATCCGATAACCGTTTTGTTTTCGCTTGACAACGAGCAGGCCATTTAATTCCCAATTCCGCAAAGTATCCATAGAAATCTCTAAATAATCAGCCGCTTCTTTTCTTGTGAGTGAAAATTCTTCCGATTCTTCATTCTCACCCGACAGCAATCGGCGGGTTATCATTATTGCTTCTTCTGCGTGTTGCCGTTCAACAATTATTTGTTGCAAGTATTCATTTGCAAGGCTTTCCGCTTTCGCAAGATTACCGGTTGCCGAAGTCTTGATTATATCCACAGCTTTTTTCCGTAACCCATTTTGCAAAACCTCAACCTTTAGGGCTGTTCGGGCAAGTTTGAATTGGGCTATATGAAAATCCGTAAACACCCTGTAGCCGTTTTGCTTGCGCTCGGGTACAGGAATTAAACCCCATTCTTCATATAAGCGGACGGTGTTGGGGTGTATGCCGATTATTTTTGCTACTTCTGAGGTTTTATAGGTATTCTTCATTCGCAACGCACCTCCTCGTCTCAAAGGTCGATGTTTCCGCCACTCTGCGTCGGCTGTCCACACCCCTTAGCGCACCTTCTGGGTGCGCGTCGTCACTGCCTCCTTGATTGGCGAAAAATCGCCTCGCAAATCGTTGCGGATTATTTAGCGTGTTTACAAAGTTTTTCTTGAGACCTTGAACGGCGGAAGGGTTTACTCCGGAAATGCTTCCGTTATCTTCAACGCAAAGCAAAATATAGCCGCCGTAGCGGTTTGAAAATGCCGAAACGGTTTCAAAAACGCTGTTGGTGAGTTCACCTGTACAGCGTTTGAATTCAATGGTAAGCCCTTCGCCATCGTAACTGGTAAACATAAAGGGTAAAACTAAAAAAACTGGCTTCTCGGTTTCCCGAAAAGCCAGTAAACATCACTCTGGGTGACAAGATTTGAACTTGCGACCTCTAGACCCCCAGTCTAGCGCGCTACCAAGCTACGCCACACCCAGAAATGTTGTCTAAAAACAACGAAAGCTAGTATATATCGGGCTTGTGGGTTTGTCAAGAATTTGAATTTGCGAGCATTTTATTCGTCTTCGGGCTGTTCGCCTTCCTCGGAGTCGCTGTCGTCGTCGGTGATTTTTGCGACGGAAACCACGGTTATGCCTTCTGCCATGTTGATGAGTTTTACGCCGGAGGCATAGCGGCCTTGGACGGAAATGTCGGCGACGCGGATGCGGATTATTACGCCGTCGCTGTTGATTATCATTAGGCCGTCGTTTTCGGTTACGGCTTTTATGCCGACCAGTTTGCCGGTTTTTGGCGAGGGTTTGTACATTATTATTCCGTATCCGCCGCGATTTTGACCGCGACAACTTTCGGCGAGGGTGCATTTGCCATAGCCTTTTTCGCTTACGAGAAGGACTTGGCCGTCGGCGATTGTCGCGCCGATTATTTCGTCGCCGTCGCGAAGCTTCATGCCGCGCACGCCCATTGCTGTGCGACCGACGGCGCGGGCTTGCGATTCTGCGAAGCGAATTCCGCGGCCTTCGTTTGTGGCAAGGAAGAGTTCGCGCTCGCCGTCACTGCGAAGGACGTCGATTAATGTGTCGTCTTCTCGGAAGGTTATTGCGTTTAGGCCGCCCTTGCGAATGCGTGAGTAAAGCTCAAGCGCGGTGCGTTTTACAAGGCCTTTGCGCGTCACCATAATTAAAAATCCGTCCCAATCGTTTTTCGTGACGGGGATCATCGCCGCTATATCTTCGCCGCCGGAAAGGTTTAGCAGATTCACAAGCGGCATTCCTTTCGCTTGCCGCCCCGCCTCGGGAATTTCAAAGGCGCGAAGACTGAAAGCACGTCCCTCCGTTGTGAAAAACAATATATTGTCGTGCGTGTTTGCAACGAAAAGATCCTTTATGCCGTCCTCTTCGCGGGTTTGCATTCCCATTACGCCGCGCCCGCCGCGGGCTTGCGAACGGTACGCGTCGAGTGGGATGCGCTTGATATAATTGAGATGCGAGAGGGTGATTACACTTTGCGCGTCGTCGATGAGATCCTCGAGGTTTATGTCGGATGCATCGTAGGTAATCTTTGTGCGGCGCGCATCGCCGAATTTTTCCTTGATTCGCGTAAGTTCCTCGCTCAACACTTGCAACAGATAGTTGCCGTCGTTGAGGATTTTGCGAAGCTCGGCAATCAGGGCTTGCAGGTTTTTATACTCCTCTTCGAGCCTTTCGCGGGCAAGCCCCATCAGCGCACGCAAGCGCATCTCGAGAATCGCTTTAGCTTGCACTTCTGTGAAGCCGAAGCGATCCATGAGTTTCGGCGTAACATCGCCGTCTTCGCGACCGGAGCGGATTATTGCAATAATTTCGTCGATATGATCGAGGGCTTTCAGAAGGCCTTCGACAATATGCGCACGGCGTTCCGCCTTTGCGAGGTCAAACTGCGTGCGACGTGTGATCACATCTTTTTGATGCTCGATATAATACTCAATCATTTCCGCGAGGTTTAAGACTTTCGGCTCGTTTTTAACAAGCGCGAGCATGATAATCCCGTGGCTTTCCTGAAGCGGCGACAGCTTGTAAAGCTGATTCAGCACGACATTCGCGTTCGCGTCCTTGCGAAGCTCGATAACGATACGCACGCCGTTTCGGTTGGATTCATCGCGAATATCGGTAATGCCGTCGATTTTTTTATCCTTGACAAGCTCCGCCATTTTTTTAACGAGATTCGCCTTATTCACCTGATACGGAATCGCCGATACGCGAATTTGCTCGCGACCGGAACTGCCCGGCATCGGTTCAATTTCCGCATCCGCACGCAAAACGACCTTTCCGCGCCCCGTGCGATACGCCTCGCGAATACTCTCAGTGCCCAGAATCGCGCCGCCGGTCGGATAATCCGGAGCCTTTACAATATCAATGAGGTCTTTAATCGGCGTTTCCGCACCCTCGCGCATATGCCCGATACGATGCAAAACCGCAGTAATAACATCCGTCAAATTGTGCGGAGGAATATTCGTAGACATGCCAACGGCAATGCCGGACGAACCGTTTACCAGCAGATTCGGAAATCTGGCGGGAAGTACAGTCGGCTCGTTAAACTGCTCGTCATAGTTTGGCACGAAATCAACAGTGTCCTTGTCAATATCCGTCAACATTTCCATAGAAAGCCGCGACAAACGCGCCTCGGTATACCTGTGCGCTGCCGCCGCGTCGCCGTCCATCGAGCCAAAGTTTCCATGCCCGTCGACAAGAACATACCTCATGGAAAACTCCTGCGCCATTCTTACCATCGCGTCATAAATCGACGAGTCACCATGCGGGTGATACTTACCCATGGTGTCACCGATGATGCGCGCCGATTTCTTATACGCGGCATTTGGAGCCAGGTTCAGCTCGCTCATGGCATAAAGAATTCGCCGATGCACAGGTTTCAGGCCGTCCCTAACGTCCGGCAAGGCCCTTGCCACAATAACACTCATTGCATAATCCAAATACGATTTTTGCATTTCATCCGTTATATCAATGCCTTTAATTCGCGGGTTTTCGTTCATTTACAAACCGTCCTTTCGCACCGTTCATTATATCAAAAAAACCAACGCATTGCGAATATTTTGCAATTTTACAAATCGGTTTTACAAATCGGTGCGGGTAGTGTCACTACCCGCACCGATTTTTTCCCACACGCAATTTCGGTTCTATGCGTAAAAAATCTTGCTTTTCCGATTCGCGTCTGTTATACTGCATATATAACAGACAAGAGAGGAGGCATTGTCGTGATTATTTCAATAGACACACTAAACACGTCGCCGATTTATGAGCAACTGCGCGACCAAATTGTTCTTGGGATTGCGGCGGGGCAGTTTGAGGCGGGGGAGAGTTTGCCGTCGGTGCGGCGGCTTGCGGCCGACCTTGGCGTAAATTTCCACACGGTAAACAAGAGCTATCGTATGCTTTGCGACGAGGGCTATATCGTGATGGACAGGCGAAAAGGTGCGGTTATTGCGGGCGAGATGCCGCGCAATGAAGAGTTGGATTTGTCACGCAAACTGCGATTGCTTGCCGCAGAAGCGATTTGCCGTGGCATAGGGGAGGATGAATTTTTGAAAATCTGCGGAAAAAATTTTAGGGAGGTTTTGACATGAACATGAATATTTTTTCTCTGTTCACCAACATTTTTATTTTTGTGATTTGCGGCGGGATGTTTGTTATAATTCCGCAACTTACGCGCAAGTCGTATCTTTTCGGCGTGCGTATACCGCCCGAGGAAGCGGGATGTGAAGAGGCGGTTAAACTAAAGAAGGCATATGTGACGAAATGTATTTTTGTCATAACTGTTCTGCTTGCAGCTTGCGTTGTGCAATTTATTGTCGCGCCCGAGTATACGCTCCACGCGACACTCTATTCTCCACTCCTAATCGCGCCGCTGTTTTTTATAATCTACATCCCTAATTGGAAAAAAGCCGTGATGCTTAAAGCAGAGCGCGGCTGGGCGGTTTCGAATGTTTTATTTGCGGAAACAAAATCGGGCAGCGCACGCGGGAATTTATCGAATTTGCCTTGGGTGTGGTACGCGATTTCGCTTGTGATTGTTGTTTTGTCGGTCGCGCTTGCCGTTTACAGAATGCCGCATTTGCCCGATTTGATCCCCGTACATTTCAATGCGGCCGGAGAAGTCACGCGTTATACCGAGCCGACGTGGTTTTACGTGATGATTGTGCCGCTGGCAAATGCGTCACTTGTGCTTGTCATGCTTGTATCAAACATCATCATTGAGCGGGCAAAATTACAAATCGACTCAAACAAG
>WRHA01000267.1 GCA_009783395.1 Defluviitaleaceae bacterium | reverse complement strand
GATTATCGCAAACGCAAACGGCGAAATTCCTTTTACGGTGCAAGACGGCTTCGGCATAAACTCAAACTCGCAAAATCAGCATACGGCGTGGGAATTTCTAAAATTTCTAAGCAGTGACGCAGTGCGGCAATCGTCTCGAATTGCGGGGCTTCCCGTGCATGTAGGCGCGTTTGAAGAGCGAGCGTTTCTTAGCGTAACAGGTGCGATTTTCGGCGAAGGGGATGAGCCGGACAGCGTAGACCTTGAAATTTTGGCGGCATATGTGGCAAAGGTGGAGTATTTCACAAGCCGACTAACAGCATTCTTTTCGCCGGATGCGATTATTACGGATATTGTGATTGCGGAAGTTGGCGAATTTTTCGACGGCTCACGCACGGCGCAAGATATTGCGGACACTTTACAAAGCAGAATTACATTGCTTCTTAATGAATAAAAAAAATGAATAAAAAATTCGTAGGTACGCACAAGGGGTTTTTGTTCGTCTTGCCCGGCTTTTTGGGTTTTTGTGTGTTCTATCTGTGGCCTTTTGTAATCTCAATCGGTTTTTCATTTTTAAGCCGACCCGTAGGCGGGGAATTTGTGGGGCTTTACAACTACATCTCCCTTTTGCAAAATCCCGCCTACCTTTTGGGGCTTCGCAACACAATAACCTTTATCGGACTCAGCGTGCCTGTAAACATGGTTTTTTCGCTGTGGATTGCCATTTTGCTGGGCAAAATTTCCGGGCGACTAAAACCGCTGTTTGTGCTTGTGTTTTTACTTCCCCTTGTAATTCCATCGGGTTCTATGGTTTTTTTCTGGCAACAATTTTTTGGCGCGAATGGAATATTAAACGGTTTTTTGTACAGCGCGGGGTTTTACCCAAACTGGCTCAACTCCGAAAATGCGCGATTTGTTCTGCTTACAATTTTTTTATGGAAAAATCTCGGCTTTAATATGGTGCTGTTTATGTCGGGGCTTTCAAACATCCCTGCGGATTATTACGAAGCCGCCGCAATGGATGGTGCGTCGCGCCGAGCGGTATTTATGAAAATCACAATGCCCTGCCTAATGCCCACCACGGTAATTGTTGTGCTGATGAGTGTAATCAATTCCTTTCGTGTGTTTCGAGAGGTTTATTTGCTCATGGGTTCTCACCCGCACGAAAGCGTGTACATGCTGCAACACTTTATGAATAATAATTTTTTCGCGCTTAACTATCCGCGGCTTACAACCGCCACAACGCTTCTTGCCTTTGCAATGATGCTGCTTGCACTTGGGCTGCTAAAACTGCAAAAGAGGGTTTCGTGATGGGACGCAAGCTTTGCATTGTATGGCTTGGGATTTTGGCAGCAGGCTTTATGCTTCCGCTGGTTATCACATTCACAAACGCATTTATGACAGAAACGGAAATTTTTTTAAACTACAACACAAGCCTTTCCGTTTTTGATGTAATCGATGGGGTGGAGCGGCGGTTCGTTCCCGTTCGGCTTGTTCCGCGTGAAATTACTCTTGGGCAATTCAGGGCCGTTTTAGTAGACCAACCCGCGTTTTTGATGCTTCTTGTAAATTCGATTCGCATAACCGCGCCCGTTGTTGTTTTTAATTTGGCGGTGTCACTGCTTACGGCGTATGGGTTTACTTCGTGGAAGTGGAAGCACAAGGAAATTTTGTTTTTTGTGTACATTGTTGTGATGCTTATGCCCTTACAGGCGGTGCTTGTTCCGAATTTTATCATCGCAGAACGGCTTGGCATCAGCCAAAGTTATTGGGCAATAATTTTTCCGGGGATTTTTGCGCCATTTGGAACATTTCTCTTGCGCCAAAGCATGGGGGCAATTCCCGAGGCAAACTTTGAGGCCGCAAGAATGGACGGCGCAGGCGAAATTTTCATTTTCATTTTCGTGGTTATGCCGCAAATGAAATCGGGAATTGCCGCGCTTTCCATGCTAACTTTCATTGAATATTGGAACGTGGTAGAACAAGCCGTCATCTTCATACGTGACTACCGCCTTGAGCCGCTGTCTGTGTTTTTGTCGCGCATTGGCGAAGGAAATATCGCGCTGATTTTCGCCGCGTCGGTTGTGTATATGATCTTTCCGTTGTTGTGGCTGTTTCTGGGGCAAGAGGATTTGCAAAAAGGAATTGAACTTTCGGGGGTGAGATAAGTGAACAAGCGTAAAATCGTTTCGACTTGCGCGCTCTTGGCTCTTGTCGTGCTGATTTTCGTGTCCGCAACAATTTTCAATTTTAATTTGCCGATGGTAACAGCGGCGATGCCGGTTCGCGGCTATTTAAACCATGTTGAACTCACAACAGGCATTGCGCGCTATTCGGAAACGGTTGAAATTGCAACGCCTGTTTCCGGCGAAATAACGGCGGTGCTTGTGCAGGAGGGTGAATACGTAATGGCGGGTACGCCGCTTTTTGAGATGGATTTTCGCGGCGCAGACGATGAAATTCGCCGCCGAATGGAAGATGCGAACGTAAATTTCGCCGAGCAGCAGGAAAATATCCGAGTAAATCGCACACGCATTCAAGTTGAAAATGAGAGAACGGCCATAAACATCTCAAACATTTTGCAACAAATTGACGAGCTTTTTGCAGAAACCGACCGACCGGAATATGTATCCCGGTTTGAAATTAGTCAAATCACCATCGAAATTGAACGCGCAGAACATGAGCTTGAAATTGCCGAGCAAATGCACGAAGCGGGAATTTTCTCTGCACAAGAATTGCGAAATGCCCAAAGCAACTTGGAAAATTTGCGACAAAGACAGTCGAATGCACAGGCAGTTTTTGACGAAAGCACAGCACGCGCCGCAGAGCGGCTTAACGAGCAAGCCGAAAACAGGCGGCGGCAAATACGAAACTTGGAGCATCAGCTTGAAATGGCGCATCAAGACCAACGTGTGCGCGGCCTGGAGCTGGAATCGCTTTTAATCCAAGAATCAACGCTTGAGCGCGAACACTCCACGCGTACCCAAAATTACGAAAATGCCCTCGCGGATTTTTACGAAAGCGTCATAACCGCCTCCGCAAGCGGCGTAATCACGCAAATTTCAATAAACCGCGGCCAACACGTAAGTGCCAATCAGCGGCTGGCGGCACTCGGGCAAAATTTAGTTATTGAAACGGAAATTTCGCTTGCAAATACTTTTGTAACAACAGGAAGCACCGCGCGTTTGTATAATTCGGCGCACGGGACAGACGGCGTTGTTACCGTGGTAAACCCTCACGAGCGAGGGAAAACCGTGTTTATCGAATTTGAATCCGACGCGGTTTCGGCAGGAGACACTTTTGCGATTCAGTTTTCTGCCCGAAGCGCGGAGAGTTTTGTGCTTGTTCCAAACAACGCCGTAAATCGTGACGGCGATGGTTATTTCCTAAACCAAGTGCGCCGTCGCCGTGGGATTTTGGGAGATGAATTTTTCACAGAGCGTTTGCGTGTTTATATCGGCGCATCGGACGCGGAAAACACCGCGATCATCCACGGCATCACGTTTTTTGAACCCCTTGCCGTAACAAGCGATCGTCCTTTTTCCGAGCGCGAAACAATCCGTCTGCGAAACGAGGCTGATTTCTTTGAGAATTAGTTTGCTTGTGGCGATGGCGGCGTTTTGTGTGATCGTTTTCGCTTCACACAGATTGGGGAGGGCGGAACCACTTTTTATTGCCGTACCGCGAACAAGTACCGCAAATTTTTCCGCAATCGCGGCAGATGAATTTTCCATTCTCACCTACGAAACGCGCCGCGCCGCTCACGTAACCACGCTTCGCTCGCGCCACGATGCAACGCTGATCGGCACAAACGAGCGGCATTTTCATGTACTGCGGAATACACTTTACGGCGGAAATTTTTTCAACCGTGACGCGGTTTTGCACGCGCACAGAGTGGCGGTGTTAAACCGCGCCGCCTCATTTGAAATGTTCGGCATAGATTACTTTGCGGGAACGGCATCCGTTTACATTGCTGAAATGGGTGCATTTTCCGTAATCGGCGTTGTTGACGACAGCGACAACAACCCGAATATCTATGTTCCGCAATCCGTTTTGGCAAGCACTGCGAACGCGCTTGCCGTAAATTTTGCAACATTGCAGGACGAGGAATATGTACGGGGCAAATGGCGGCAAATCGGCGTCGGGGACGACAATTTTCATATGCTGAATTTCGACACTGTAAAAACCCTTGCGCGGGATAGAATTTTTTTTGCCGTATGCATTATTGTGTTGCAAATTATTTTTTGCATCGCGGCGAAAATCATGCGTTCCGTAAAAAAGGATGCCGCCGATTTAGACAACCTGCGCCGCGAGTTTTATATGCGCGACATCATAAAAAAGCCCGCGCTTTGGAAGGCGGCGGGAAAGGTACTCTGCCTCCCGCTTCTGATAACTGTCGCGGGGGCGTTGGGTATCAGTGCCTTGCAACGTGTTCTTTTTGCAACCCGCGCCGCAGGCATTTTGTCGGGCATAAACACAGAAGCATTCACGTATCAAATTGAGTACATCACACTTTGGCACTATGTATCGCTTGCGTCTTTCTTGTGCTTTGTTTTAGCGTTTGCTTGCTCACGATTCATTAGAACCTGTCTTAAAAGCAGATTGACAGTCAAACAAATCACCAAGTAAAATGCTGAAATGATTGAGCTTCCGAAAATTTTCAAGGAGCGCGTGCGCGAAATGCTCGGCGACGAGAACGTCGGGCATTTTTTTGCTTCATACAATAACGAAGCCGCACGCGGAATAAATTTACGAATCGGTGCGGGTAGTGACACTACCCGCACCGATTTAATCTCCGTTCCGTGGTGTGAAAAAACCGGGCGTTATTACACCGACGCCGACGAGCGTCCGTCGAAAACGATTGCATATCATGCCGGGCTGTTTTACATTCAGGAGCCCAGCGCGATGTGTCCGGCGGAGGTGCTTGGGGTTTCGCCGGGGCAAAAAGTCCTGGATATATGTGCCGCGCCGGGCGGGAAAAGCGTACAGATTGCGGGCAAACTTAACGGCGAAGGGCTGCTTGTTTCAAACGATGCGTCTGCGTCACGAAGTCGTGCGCTTGTAAAAAACCTGGAGCGGGCGGGCGTAACGAATGCGATTGTTTTGGTGGAACAGCCCAAAAAGCTGGCAACGCGGTTTCCCCAATATTTCGATCGCATACTCGTCGACGCGCCGTGTTCCGGCGAAGGAATGTTCCGCCGCGACCACGACGCGATTAAGGCATACACGGCAAACAAGCCCGAGGCCTGCGCCGCAATCCAATCAGAAATCCTGCGCCGCGCCGCAACAATGCTCAAGCCCGGCGGGCGCATGGTTTACTCAACCTGCACCTTCAATCGCCTCGAAAACGAAGACGTCATCGAGACCTTTCTCAAAACCCACAACCATTTTTCCCTCCTCAAAATCGACCACGCCTTGCTCGGCATACAGGCCGGCTTCGACTTGTCGGGGAAAACTGCACGGATATGGCCGCATTTGGCGCGGGGCGAGGGGCATTTTGTTGCGCTTTTGGAAAAGATTAAAGATAAGACCTTGG
>WRHA01000266.1 GCA_009783395.1 Defluviitaleaceae bacterium | reverse complement strand
ACAGCTTCCCGTCGGCTCCTAACGTACCGCATTGGGTACGCGTCGTCGCCGACGAAAAGCTGTGAAAACGCCATTCTGTGCCGGGGCAACGTAAAATCATTGAAGACAGATTCAAAACACGGCAGAAAATGTTGTGCGACATCTTTTCTCCTACCCTATACTTGGGTGGAAGGAGGGGTTGACTTGGATTGGCTTACCCGAATGAATGCGACACTTGCATATGTCGAAGATAATCTGGCCGGCGAAATTGACCATGCCGAGCTGGCGAAAATAGCCTGTTGCTCTTCGCACAATTTTTACAGGGTGTTTTCTTTCATCACCGATGTTTCGCTTTCGGAATACATCCGCAGACGAAGGCTCACGCTGGCGGCACTTGAGTTGCAAAACAGCAACATCAAGGTGATCGACTTAGCCGTCAAATTTGGCTACGAATCGCCCGTGTCCTTTTCGAGAGCGTTTCAACAATTGCATGGTGTCACACCAACGGAAGCGCGCGCCGATGGCGTTACATTAAAAGCCTATCCGAGAATGTCCTTCCAAATCTCAATCAAGGGAGAGAAGGAAATGGACTATCGCATTGAAACAAAAGAGGCGTTTCAAGTTTTTGGAATCGAAGATGTTTTCAGGGTTACAGGTGGAATTCACGGCGAGGGATTTGATGCTTCGGAGAGAAAACCCAGCGACTTATGGGATGAAGGTTTTGCAAACGGTGCAAATGACAAACTGGAAGCTAATGCCGGAGACCTTCCATCATTTGTGGGCAAAGGTTTGGGCAAAATTCATGCCATATGCGATTACAGGCAGACCGAACCCGGCACATTTCCATATATGCTGTGCGCGTTCAAAACCCAAAACAGTAAAACCGAAGGCTACACCATCGCAGATATACCCTCGCACACATGGGCGATTTTCCCTTCGGAGAAACATGAGTGGAAGGATTTGGGGGAAACCATCTCATCGCTTTATAAGCGCATTTTTTCCGAATGGTTGCCTACATCAAATTATGAGCAAGTTGGCAGTCTTGACATGGAATTGTACGGCGGCGATGCCGACCACAGCTACATTGAAATTTGGCTTGCCGTAAAGATGAAGGAAAAATAATTGCTGAGCGGCTTGTTGCAAAAAAACAGCTTGGGGGCTTATATGCCACCAAGCTGTTTTTTTTGGGAGCACCATTGCCCCTTTAGGCGTTCACTTCTTCATATATGGCTCTTTCAACAAAAGCATTTAATGAAATCCCTTTTCGACTTGCCAGTATCGCCGCATTTTTGTGTAATTCCGGCGGGATTCGGACATTAAACGAACCTTTGTATGTTTTTTGCGGCTCTTTTCCAACTTCTTTGCATAGGACAAGGTAATCTTCCACCGCTTCTTGGAAAGCGATTTTAAGTCCGTTTACACTATCGCCTTCAAAAGTCACCAGGTCGGTTGTGCCAATGATTTTTCCAAAGAAGCAATCATCATCAGCGGAGTACTCAACGCTTCCAAAGAAATCTTTGTGCTTAAGCATGTTATTTGCCATTAAGATAACCACCTCTCTTTAATTCAGATATAACAAAATTGATTAGGATATCCGAAAAACAAAATAATGCAACTGTTATTTAGTTGCATTGCTCCATTCACCTCCGGGCAAATTCTATGCATGGCAAAATAATTTTAAATTCAACATCACTTTCCTTTTCGTGCCATAAAACGATGTGGTTGATGTATGCGCTTGCCGGAAAATAGCCATTCGCTTCGCGCTCGGCGATTACGGACAAAAATTTTTTTGAAAATTTAAAAAAACAATTTTTGTCGTTAAAACAGCAGCCACCGTTTGTAAGTGTAAGCGTCTGACCGCTTACAAGGTCAATTTCTTTGGCAAGTCGCTTCATGTCACCTAAATTCACATCACCAAGACCTAACTCGAACAAAATGCGTTCGGAGCGAGGGTACATGGTTTTGTCCAAAAATAATTTTGTCCCGTGTTTGTTCCCGTGTTTGTTAAGTACGTTAATTTTGTTAAAATAATTTCCGCCGAAAAGTACATACAAATTCTTTTTTGCTCGTGTTATCGCAACATAAATCGCGCGTTTGGATGCGTCGCCGGAAATGTCGGTTGCGCCGAGTGCTAAGAAAACATTATCAAATTCGCGACCTTTGGTTTTGTGAATCGTTGAAACAAGCACGGTTTCGCTGTCCGCGATAAAATCGTCGAGTTTTGATTCGCGGACGAACTGCCAAAAGTCGCTTTTGTATTTTGTCTTGTTGTTCGTTGCCTCAAAATCGGCAATCAAGTGAAGAATGCATGGCAAATCTGCACTTGCAGCGTATTTTCGCAAAAGCATCGCTTTGGATGAAGCCCAGATGTCGTCTGTTATCGTATAGCTTTCATCGGCAAAACTTGCGGCAAAATCACGCAGTTCCACGATGTTGCGCCAGTTAAACCCGTCGTCATCCCTATCTGTAATTCGGCGCGCGGGAATGCCCTCGCGTGCAAGCAAGCCAATTATGTTCAGCACTTCCTCGTTTGTTCGAGCCGCAATACATGTTGTTCCCTGCGGCACTTGAGTCAAAAACGCGTTCACAACGGGAATTTCAACATGGTGCGAGGTCAGTCGAGTTAAATGAATTTCGCCGCTTTGCGCCGTTTTTGACATAATCGGCAACGTTTTTAATCTCCGCGAAATCGTTTCAGCAAATTGATTTGCAAATTCCACAATGTTTGCGCGGCTGCGATAGTTTTCCACAAGCTCGTACTTTGCGGCATTCGGTTCGCGCAAAAGCGACGCAAAATGCGCTGAATCCGAGCCGCGAAATTCATAAATATTCTGGTCGTCGTCGCCCACTGCAATTATTCGCATTTCTTCGTTCATTCCGGCCAGCGTTTTCACAAGCGAAAATTCCGCCGCGCTCATGTCCTGCGCTTCGTCTATGACCAGCACGGTTTTTGTGAGTCGGCTTGTGTCAACCTCGCCGGCATTTATTTTTTCGATGGCGTCGCCGACGATATTTTGCGATTTTTCCAAATCGCCAACCTTGCCCAAAAGGTCGAAACAATACGAGTGAAACGTCGTGATTTGAATAAAATTCGCGGCATTGCCAATCAAACCCATCAAGCGTTTCTTAAACTCTGTAGCGGCGGCGCGAGAAAACGTAAGCATAAGCATCTGCTCATGCTTTACGTCCTCCATCATGTAAAGCGATGCCAACTTATGCGTAAGAAGCTTTGTTTTACCGCTTCCCGGTCCCGCCGCAACAACGATGTATTTTGATTCATGGTCGTTTATTATGCCGAGCTGTGCGGGCGAAAGCTCGCCGAAAATTTGCTTAAATTTTTTCGGCGTAATATTTTTGCTTATCTCGTCACGTCTGCCCCTAAAATATTTTCGCAAAAATAAATTATAATCCATTGTGAAATAATCATTTACAAAATCCATTGCCGCGCTGTAATCCTCGATTAAACGGTTGGCGTATTCGCCAACGATATGAATTTGCTGACGTTTGTTTTGATAATAGTCTTCGAGCTTTGCGTAATGTTCTTTATTGTACTGTTTGTTGCCGAGTTCAAGTCGTTCGAGCCGCATGGCGTTGTAGATAACCAAAAATCCGCCGTCAATTTTCATCGCACCGATTTTTAACAAATAGTACAGCGCATCCTCGATTTCTTCCGTTTTTGCGTTTTGAAAAAGCAGATTTCGGTTAAATTCGTCCTTGAGTTCAAGCACGGAAAATAAAACGGTTTCTTCGCCTCCCGCGTACAGATAATTTATAATGAAGCTCGCGATTTCATGCCGCCTCGCGTTTTTAACCGCAATCTCAATCATTGGAACGTACGGGCTTATCGTTACGTGATTTTTGCTGAACTCATGCGCTGTTCTTTTTATCAAGCGTTTTATTGCGAAATAATTTATGACCGTGCCGAGCTGTTTTATTGTCGTGTCGAGGTGTTCTGCTTGTAATGCCTCGTAAATTTCCTTGATGTTATAGTTTTTTTCCTCGTCGGATAAGAATCCGCACAAAAAATTTTCGATGTTTATATGCGCGGTAAGAATATTTTTCGCGCCTCGTTCGGTCTTATCGAGATGGGCGGCAAGGTCTTTTGCGTCGGACAGGATTTTTTCTTCGCGTAAAAGCCCGATTACGCGAATTACATCTTCCTTCTCAACGCCGAGCCTGTCGGAAATATACTCTATGCGGGATTCGCCCTCGTCATGGCTGCCTTTCTGCCGGCTTTTTGCGGAAAACAAATTTGATAGAATACGCACTGCCGTTTGTCGCGAAGCGTCATCAAATCTTGCAGAATTGTCAATCCGTTCACGCGCCTGCGCCATTGTTTTCACCAATATGCTGTCAGCAAAAATACGCGGCATATTTTGCCCGCGCTTTACAAAACCCGATTGCTCAAGCGCACTAATCGCCGTTTTCACCCTCGTTTCCATATCCTTTATCGAATCGTCCCAGCCGGCTGTTCTTGCGATTTCAAGCGCGGATTGCGACACTTGCGAACGCTTTTTTGTCAGTTGCCTTAATGCCCGCCAAATTTGTCCGATTTCTTTTTGCGACAGCTTTGTTTGATTAAGCAAATTAAAATGCTTGTTCAAATCTTCATCTTCATACAAAACATAGCAGTCGGCCTTAATGTTTTCGTCGCGACCGGCGCGCCCTGCTTCCTGTACATAATCCTCAAGCGATGCCGAAATGTCGTAGTGTATCACCATCTCTATGTCTTTTTTGTCCACTCCCATGCCGAACGCCGTCGTCGCAACGATAATTTTTACTTCACCGTTCATAAAAGCATCTTGGTTTGCAATGCGTTGCTGTTTGTCCATTTGTCCGTGATACGCAAGCGCGGGAAAGCCGTCCTCGGTAAGTTTTGCCGCAAGCTGTTCGGTTCGCCGCGTGCGCGAAACGTATATAATCGTCGGGCAATCGTTGTCGGTTAATAATTGGCGTAATTTCAGACCTTTTCCGTTTTGACCGGCTTCGGCAAAAATGTGATAGCTTAGATTCACCCGCGCCGCGCTTGCTTTAAAAATCTCAAGCTCAATCGACAGCGCGTCACGGAAATATTTTTGTATATCCGCGATAACACGCGGCTTCGCCGTGGCAGTAAAGCATGAACAGGGGATGCTCATGTTTTTAGTTTTTTGCAAATTTGCGACAAATTCGCCTATGTATAAATAATCAACGCGGAAATCCTGTCCCCACGCGGAGAAACAATGCGCTTCGTCAATTACAAAACGCACCACGTTTCTGCCGACAAGAAGCCGCTCTATTGATTTTGAGCGCAACGATTCCGGCGAAATATATAAAATGCTCGCCGAACCGTTTTCCACTCGCTCAATAGCCTTTGCGCGGTCAAGCGGGTCAAGAGAGCCGTTTATTGTGACGGCGGCGGTGATATTGTGTTGGTTTTCGAGATTGTCCGTTTGGTCCTTCATAAGGGATTGGAGCGGCGAAATTACAACGGTAAGCCCTTTTTCGTTTTCGCCCGCCATAAGCGCGGGAAGTTGAAAAGT
>WRHA01000265.1 GCA_009783395.1 Defluviitaleaceae bacterium | reverse complement strand
TTTGGTTGCAAGTTCACAAGACATCACGTATACTGACGCATATCAACAAGCGCAGGAGGAAAATGTGCGGCGGGGTATTTCGGAACACATACGGTCGGATGCGGTCAATAAAACCATAAACCCCGAAAAGCAGAGCCGCCATATTCTTGATAGCGACGGATATGTTGCCGGAAAAAGCTATCTGCTTGATGGTGTGAATGCGCAAGAGCTTGTTGATAAATACGCCAACACAGGAAGGGCTGAATTAACAAGCTCGGGAAATTGGAAAAACAAGGAAACCGTGACGGCAGATATGCATATTGGGGTAAGAGTTGATCCGAATACACTTGAAGGAACTCTGACGAACCGGTTTGTGATTCACTACAGCAGAACAGGGACGCATATCGTTCCAACGAAACCATTAGGGAGGTGACTGAAATGCGGTTATGGGAATTTGAGGGCAAGCGAATAAAAATAACAGATGTAGACGGGCAAGTTTTCATCGGGGCTTGCGATTATTACACATCAGAACTTGATGACCCTAATGGCGTTGCTTCTTTATCTCTTGCCCCGGATGGCGAAGATGATATTACGATTGGCTTCACAGCAGATGAAATCGCCGGAATCGAAATAATCCCCGATGCAATGCCGGTTATGGCAGAAGCAGTATAGAGAAATACAAAAATTTTACCGTCCTCCGGGGCGGTTTTTTGTTGGGCTGAAATCAGAGACGAAAAAAAGCCCTCTCGTATGGATTAAATTTTCCACACGAGAGGGCTTTTTTTGTTGGGTAAAATCAGGTTTCTCCACTGCGTCCGGCAGGAATCGAACCTGCGGCCTTTTGCTCCGGAGGCAAACGCTCTATCCCCTGAGCTACGAACGCAAATTACATCCGATAATTTACCATGCAGCTGTCATTTTTTCAAGCACGCGCCGATAAATGCCTTAATTATCGGGCTTGGTCGCGTTATGCGTGATTTGAATTCCGGGTGAAATTGCACACCGACGAACCACGGATGCAGTTTTTTCGGAAGCTCGATTGCCTCAAGATGTTGCTCGTCGGGCGAAAGTGCGGCCTCAACGATACCCGAGGCGGTTAAATCGCTTCGATATTTGTTGTTGATTTTATATAAATGGCAAAAACGTTCGTAAATTAAATTTTCGCCGTATGCGGTAAATGTGAGCGAGTCCGGATTTAATTTGCAAGGATACGCGCCTTTGCGCTTTGGTAATGAAGTTTTTGTAATTTCCGATTCGGGCTTTGTGATATGTTCAATTATGGGCATAGTGATGTCGGGGTCGATTTCTGCGGTGTCGGCGTCTTTGTGACCAATGACATTTCGTGCAAATTCAATTAATGCGCACTGCATCCCCAATCCAATGCCGAGGAATGGAATTTTATTTTCCCGTGCGTGACGAATCGCGCTTATTAAGCCGGCCATGCCGCGCTTTCCGTATCCGCCGGGAACAAGAATCCCCGCCAAGCCCTTTAGTTTCGCAGCGGCATTTGAGTTAGTAATTTCATTCGCGTGCAGCCATTTAATTTTTATTTTTACATCGTGTGCGACGCCCGCGTGTTGGAGTGCCTCCGTCACGCTAAGATACGAGTCGCGAAACTCCGTATATTTGCCCAAAAGACCGATTGAAACTTCATTTATAATTGCTCTGTTTTTTTCAACAAGTGCGCGCCACTCGGAAAGATCGGGCGCGGGCGGCGAAAGACCAAGCCTCTTACAAACGATGTCGGCAAAATTTTCTTCCTCCAAAAGCAGCGGCACTTCGTAAATAGATGCAACGTTCATGTTTTCGATTACGCATGATTTGTCAACATTGCAAAACAGCGCGAGCTTTTCGCGCATTTCATCGCTGATGGAATGCTCTGTGCGGCACACAAGAGCGTCGGGTTTTATGCCGAGGGAAAGTAAATCTTTTACGGCGTTTTGTGACGGCTTCGTTTTCATTTCATCGGCGAAATTTAAGTACGGTATCAGTGTTACATGAACATACATGACGTTTTCTGTGCCGACATCGCGGGCAGTTTGGCGGATTGCTTCGATAAACGGCAAGCTTTCGATATCGCCGACAGTGCCGCCGATTTCGGAAATAATAATATCCGAACCGGCATTTTGACTGGCGCGATAGATTTTTTCTTTTATCGCGTCGGTGATGTGCGGGATTACTTGAATCGTCGCGCCTTTGTATTTGCCGTTCAATTCGCCGTTAAGCACCTCGCGATAAATTTTTCCGGCTGAAACGCTGTTTGCCGCGCTTAAATTTTCGTCGATAAACCGCTCGTAATGCCCGAAATCGAGGTCAACCTCCGCGCCGTCCTCTGTCACGAAAATTTCGCCGTGCTGATACGGGCTTAACAAGCCGGGGTCTTGATTGATGTACGGATCGAATTTTTGGATCGTCACCTTGTAGCCGCGTGCCTTCAAAAGCCGCCCCAAAGACGCCGCGGTAATCCCTTTGCCAAGCCCCGAACACACGCCGCCGGTCATAAAAATGTATTTCGCGCTCATTTAACATGCTCCTTTTAACTGTTCGTACATTTCGATCGTACCGATGTCGTAACATTCGCCGTTCATTTTGTATACATAAACATCGCGGCGCGTGTAGAGCCATTGCGGAAACGCGCCGATTAAATCGGCATTGCCGCCTTCGTCGAGATATTTTTTGAACAGCGGCACTGTGTCGCGGCGGAAAAAATATGTGGCGTAAATCGCCAAATTTGACTTGGGTTTTGCGGGCTTTTCCTCCAAATCCAAGACTTTGCCATGCTCGTCCGCAAGAGCGACGGCGAACGCCTTAATCCTCTCTTCATCATCCATTTCTTTGCCACAAATTGTGTCGCACCCCGTTTTGCGATAAACATCGTATTGCTCGTGCAAATCGTATGTGGAAAAATTATCACCCGCAACAACCACGATTTCGTCGTCGATATTTTTTTCGCAAATTGCGAAATAAACATCGCCGACCGCACCACGACGGGTTTCGTTGGAGCTTGTGCCGTCATCGATGACGGAAATTTTCGCGGCCGAAGGCGCGGTTTTTGCCCATTCGCAAAAGTGTGAAAAAAATTTGCTGTTTGTTACAACAAAAATTTCATCAATGTCGGGAAGCGCGTTTACCTGCGCGATTATATGGTCGATGACGGTGCTTCCGCGAAACGGCAGAAGCGGTTTGGGCGTATTTTCGGTTAACGGGTACATGCGCGTCGCATAGCCCGCCGCCAGGATTATTGCTTTCATAATGATACCTCCGTGAAAATTTTTTTTATTATCACTGTAAACGACGGCGGCAACGGGGCGTCCCATGCCGTGCCGATTGTGTACGGAAATTGGGGAAACTGCGGCACTTCTGCGGCAATTTCAAGGCGGCGACAGTGCAAAAGTTGCGATTTTGCAAGCGGCGAAGCCCCGCCGTATTTTTTATCGCCAACAATGGGATGCCCAACATGTGCAAGATGCACGCGAATTTGGTGAGACCGACCGGTTATCGGAGAAACAGAAAGGAGGGAAAAATCTTTTGAAACGGCACGAACGGTATAGGATGTAACGATGCTTTTCGATCCGCTTGCCAAAACCCGCGCAATATTGCGCCTCTCGTCCTTCTCATAAAAATCCTCAAGCACACGCGTTTCGCCCACCGCGCCGACAACACCATGCGTTATCACCACATATTCCTTTTTAATTCCGCGATTCGCAAACAAATGATTCATAGCTTGAAGCGCGTGCAAACTCTTTCCGCAAACAACAAGCCCCGATGTATTCACATCAAGGCGATTGCAGATACCGGGGATAAAGTCTGCGTTTTCGCCGCCATACGCGCCGCTTTTCTGCAAATAAAATAAAATTTGCGGAAGCAATTGGCGATTACTTGCATTTCCGCCTTGCGAAAAAATTCCCGCAGACTTGTTTACAACAAGCAAATTTTCGTCTTCAAACACAATTTCATCAAGCCCGGCGGCCTTTTCAAAAACACGCGCCTTGCGGCAACCTTGCAGCGTTTCATCCGAGAAAAAAAAACGCACCTCGTCACCCGCGCTAAGGATTTCGCTTCCCGCGGCACGCGCCCCGTTAAGCTTAATCCGCTTCTTGCGCAGCATTTTATATATGAAGGAATGCGGTGCGTTGTTTAAATACGCAAACAGAAATTTGTCCAAACGACGGCCGGAGCTTTCCGGCGAAATCGCTAAAATCATTTAAAACCCGAACAAATTGAACGCCGCAAGCCCCGTCGCCCACATAACGACGGCAATTACAGCCAAATGTGCGGGATAAACAACGTAAAACAGCCATTTCGAGCGTTTGCCGCGTTCGCCGTTAAAATTGCGAATGAGAATCGCGCCGGCAATGGCTCCGAGCGCGAAGGTCGGAGTTGCAAGCATAATTTCCATGGGCATACCCATCGCCTCAACTACGGCGCGAATTTCAGCGGCAAGCACCGGGTCATCTGTTGTAAAGTAGATAATCGGCGTAAGCGCGCTAATCGCTCCGAAAATCAAATAATAGATTCCAACAACCACGCCCGGAACGATACGGCGTGTATTTTCCTTTTTAATCGCATAATACAAAACCGGCACAATCAAGCCAAAAAACATCAAATCCATAAACAATGACACGAAGCACATTAAAACAAACACCACCCAAAACAACGGGCGAATTTTTATTGTGTCGTACAATTTCAGCATAATTAAAGCCCAAATTATCGCGAACAATATGTTTAAAAAGAATCCCGAACCTGTCATGTCCGTGACGCCAAGCACAGTCGGGTGAAACGCCTGCGCTATAATGGCAAATAAGAACAGTCTTCCAATGTACTTTTTATAGCTCGATGTGTGCTTGTAGCCCTCCACAACAAAGTACGCCATGATTACATAGGTCAGCCCGCCGATTCCGAATAACGCAATCATCAGCGGCAACGGCAAAACCTCCGCAAATGCGATTGCCACATGGTTTCCGATCATGCCGACTACGGCGATGATTTTTAATGTGTAGGCGTCAAATGATAAAGATTTCACAAAGTTCACTGCGCTTCACCACCCTTATGCATCCAAATTAAATAAGCGTTCATAAATCCATCAATCGCGCCGTCCATAACGGCCTGCACGTTTCCTGTTTCCTCGTCGGTTCGATGGTCTTTAACAAGCGTGTACGGGCAAAAAACATAGGAGCGGATTTGGCTGCCCCATGCGTTGTCCTTGGTTTCGCCGCGGATGCCGCTCAGTTTTTCCAAATGCTCCTCTTTTTGACGCAAAAACAGCCGCGATTGCAGCATTTTCATGGCACGGTCGCGGTTTTGTATTTGACTGCGTTCGTTTTGGCACTGAACAATGATGCCGGAGGGAAGGTGCGTTATGCGCACAGCGGATTCGGTTTTGTTTACGTGTTGACCACCCGCGCCGCCACTGCGATAGGTGTCAATTTTTAAATCCTCCGACGCGATTTCAACGCCCGATGCCTCGTCGATTTCGGGCATAACATCACACGACGCAAATGACGTGTGCCGCCGC
>WRHA01000264.1 GCA_009783395.1 Defluviitaleaceae bacterium | reverse complement strand
GGCGGCAAGCCACATTACGTCTCGAAGCCGGATTCGGTTTCCTAGCGCCCCGTCCGGCGAAAAAAGTTTTCCCCCGAACCCCCTTTCAAAAAAACTTGCATTTTTTAGACCCGGAAACCGTATCCGGCTTCGAGACGTAATGTCGCCTACCGAAAGTTGTCCACGGTGTCCATCGCACGCTTGGCGTGCTTATCCGGGTCTTTCTCTATGTCGCGGTGGTGGATTTCTACGTGGTTTTCGTGTGCTCGCAGAACTTTTTGCAGCTCCTGCGCCAACGCGACCGAGCGATGGCGTCCTCCGGTGCAACCGATGCTTACTATCAGCTGATTTTTCCCCTCGCTGATATAGTGCGGAATGAGAAAATGCAGCATGTTAAACAGGCTTTCGCGAAAACGCACGCTTACATCGTGGCTCATTACATAGTCGCGCACGGGCTTATCAAGGCCACACATGGGCTTTAAACGCTCATTGTAAAACGGGTTTGGCAAAAAACGCACATCAAAAACGAGATCGGACTCCTCGGGAATGCCGTACTTGAAGCCAAACGAAAGCACGTTTATTAACAGTTTGCCCGCGTTTTCACCCTCGGCAAACATGTCCAAAATTTTTATTTTTAACTGGCGCGGCAAAAGCCCGCTTGTGTCCATAATGCAATTTGCACGATCGCGTACCTCTTCAAGCAACGCACGCTCCTTCGCAATGCCGACGCTAACAAGCCCATCCTTCGCAAGGGGATGAACATGTCGCGTTTCCTTGTATCGATTCAAAAGCACCTCGTTGGACGAATCCAAAAATAAAATCGACCAAGCCACGCCAAGCTTGTCTAAATCATTAAGCCCAAGCGAAAAGTCCGTAAACATTTTTCCGCCGCGAATATCAATGCCCAGCGCGACCTGCGAAATCTTCGAAGCCATACAAAATCGCGCAAAATCCCCCATAAGCGGCGCAGGCAAATTGTCCGCAACATAAAACCCTTCATCCTCAAAAATTTTAAGCGCGGTAGTTTTCCCCGCGCCGGACATGCCCGTAACTATTACTATTCGCATTCGGATCCTCCTTTATTTTTAAGACCGTGGGGGGAGGGGGATTTTTTCAAAAATCCCCCTCCCCCCACGGTCTATTACCCCAAAATCCGTACCTCCGGCTCAAGCCGTACCCCGTATCTTTCAAACACAACGCTCTGCACATGATGCATAAGTGCAAGAACATCTTTCGACGTAGCGTTGCCGCGATTTACAACAAATCCGGCATGTTTTTCGGAAACTTGAGCATCGTTTATGCAAAAACCTTTCAGGCCTGCGTCCTCGATCAACTTGCCGGCGAAATGGCCTTCGGGACGCTTGAAAAAGCTGCCCGCGCTGCCGTATTCCAGCGGTTGGGTTTTGCGGCGGCGTGCGTTTAGGTCGGCCATTACTTCGCGAATTTTATGAGGCTCTTCATGCGAAAGGCGAAATGTCGCGCCGAGAATCAGCATGTCGCCGCCCTGCGCAAAACTTTTGCGATAGCCAAATTCCATTTCCGCGCCCGTTTTCACAATAATTTCACCGTTTGAAAACAGTGTAACAGTCTCGATAAATTCCGAAATATCATGCCCATACGCCCCGGCATTCATATAAACCGCGCCGCCAACCGTGCCGGGAATCCCACACGAAAACTCGAGCCCCGTAAGCCCCGACTCGGCCGCACTTTCTGCAAGCGCGGCAAGCCGCACGCCGGACTCCGCACGAACAGCACAGTCGAGAATCTCGATGGCGCGCATCTTGTTTGTAAAAACAACAACCCCGCGAATGCCGTCGTCACTGACAAGCACATTCGCGCCGTCGCCGAGGACGGTAAAGGGAATTCCCTCAACGTTGCCGCCTACGGCCTCGAGAGGATTCGCAAGCTCGTGGCCGAGACGACAAAAATTCCAAACGGAAATAAGCTCTTCCGTCGTTTTCGGAAAAGCCAAAATATCAGCCGTGCCGCCGATTTTAAATGATGTATGAAGGTGCATGGGTTCGTTTACTAAAACGATTTCGCAACGTTTCTTTATCTCGTCAATAATGGTCATGAATTTTTAGACTCCCCGCTACTTGGTTCATAACTCTCTCGGTGAGTGCTTCGGCGGCGTTGTAGCCCATTTTTTTCTGCCGATGGTTAATCGCGGCGGCCTCGCAAAGCATCGCGAGCGGTCGCCCCGGTCGAATCGGAATGGTATGGCTGTTTACATTGTTGCCCAAAATTTCCGTAAATTCCTCGGGCGCGCCAATGCGGTCGTAAACGCGAGTCGGATCCCACGCCTCGAGACGGATAACAAGCTCGACGGCCTGCGTCGGCTTAATGGATTGCACGCCAAACATTTGCATTATGTCAATAATTCCTATGCCGCGCAGCTCGAGGAAATACCTGATATTTGCGGGACAAGATCCGATTAGCGTCTCCGCAGAAACGCGTCGAACCTCAACGGCGTCGTCGGCAATAAAACGATGCCCGCGTTTAACAAGCTCAAGGGCGGTTTCGCTTTTCCCGATGCCGCTTTCGCCGATAATCAGCGTGCCAACGCCGTAAATATCCAAAAGGCAACCGTGCATCGACGTGCGCGGCGCAAGTTGCACCTTCATCCAGCGAATTGCTTCGCTGATAAAATCCGTCGTTGCGGATTCGGTTTGAAGCACAGGCACGCCGTACATTTCAGCAAATTCAAGCATTTCGGGAAAAACTTCAAGCCCGCGACAAACAACAAATCCGGGGATTTGTTCATAAAAAATACGCTCAACCTTCTCGCGCCGCAAGCTTTCTTCCAAGCGGCTCAAAAACGTATGCTCAACCATTCCGATAATCTGCAGGCGATTCGCGTCAAAGTAATCAAAAAACCCCGCAAGCTGTAATGCAGGTCTGTTAATGTTAGCCCGAATAAGTAATTTTTTCTCTACATCCACGGCGGGAGTCAAATTAATCAATTTAAATTCCTGTATTACTGTCGGAAGAGGAACGAAATAGCCTGTTCCCGGCGTGTCAAACGCACTCGGTGCGACTCCGCCCGTTCCCTGACTGCCGACTGTTCCTTGAACCCCGCCCGCGCCGGTCGACGCGCTCACAGCTCAACCAGCCCCTTGACATTATGCTTGTTGTCAAACGCGACCTTAAATGTTTTTTCTCTAAATTCCAGCCGTGCGGGATAATTTCCTTCAAGCTTCATCTGCATTTTTTTCAAAACATCGGCTTCGAAACCATGCAAAACGCGCTCAACTTCGCCGAGCGTCATGTTTACTTTCGGCCTGAGGGTAACAATTTCCTCCATTTCGGTAACATCCAGCGAAACTCGAACAACGAAAAATTCACCCGTGCCGTCCGCCTCATAGACGTATTCCTGCTCCAAAACGGGTTTAACCATTTGTGTCACTCCTCTTCCTGCCAAAATTTATGTACCGCTTCGGCGGATTTTTTATTCATGGAAGGTGCGGCGGAAAGTTCGTCAATGCTTGCCGCACGAATCGCTTCAATGCTTTTAAAATGCTTGAGAAGTTCCTTGCGGCGGGTTTTTCCGATGCCGGGAATTTCGTCGAGAACCGAACGCGTTTGCGAAGCGGCGCGAAGCTTTCGATGATATTCGAGCGCGAAGCGATGCACCTCATCTTGAATCCTTGTTAACAGTTTAAATCCTTCGCCGTGCCTCGGCAATATTTTTTCCTCATTTTCGAAAAAAATTCCACGCGTGCGATGTTTTTCGTCCTTGACCATTCCGCAAACGGGAACGGAGATATTTTGCCCCGCAAGTGCTTTCTCGGCCGCAGAAATTTGCCCTTTTCCCCCATCAACGAAAATCGCATCGGGAAGTTTAAAAAAAGAATCATCTCCCGTTGATTGGGGTTTATTGAGTGCATCCATGTTTTCGTTGTATCGCTTAAACCGTCGCGAAAGTATTTCCTCCATTGCGGCGTAATCGTCGGGGCCGACAACGGTTTTCATGCGAAACTTTCGGTAATCATTCGACTTCGCCTTGCCGTTTTCGAAAACAACCATCGAGCCGACAGACTCATACCCCTGAATGTTTGAAATGTCATATGCCTCGATTCGTGTAAGCTTGTTTTCAATGCCAAGCGCGTCGGCGATTTCCGACAGCGCAGTTTCATTTCGTTCAGTTTCCTTTTTTATATGCGCGCCGAATTGTGACAGCGTAAGCTCTGCGTTTGTTTGCGCGAGTTTTAGCATTTTCAGCTTCTCGCCGATTTTTGGCACCGAAATTGCGACTTGCCGCCCCACTCGATCGCCAAGCCAAGCGGCAATCTCATCCTTTTCCGCCGCTTCGGCGACAACGATTTCTTTGGGGATAAATGCCGCTTCGCCGTAAAACTGCTTGATAAAAGCAGACATGACTTCGGCGTTTTCCGCATCTCCTGCATCCAATAAATAATGCTCGCGCCCGACAAGCTTTCCGTCGCGCACAAAAAAAATTTGCATAAGCGCGGTTATTTCATCGGCTTGCCGCGCAACGGCAATAAAATCGCGGTCGTTTTCGCCTGTTTCAAGCTTCTGTTTTTGCTTAAGCATTTTTAGCGCGTTTATTGTGTCGCGGATTTCCGCGGCGCGTTCGAACTCCATATTTTCGGCGGCCTCGTGCATTTCACGCGTAAGCCGTTCGGCAACGCCGGATGTTTTTCCACGAATGAATTGCTCGGCCTCGCGTGCGAATTCGTCATACTTTTCCTCCGCCAATATGCGACAACAAGGTGCCTTGCACCGGCCGATATGATGGTTTAGGCACGGGCGCCCTTTGTCAAAATCTCGCGGAAACACTTTGGCGCAACGACGAAGCGGCCACAAGCGGTGAATCAGCTCAATCATGTCATGCACCGAACCCATTACATACGGACCGTAATACCTTGCCTTATCTTTGCCGCGCTTGTGCGAAACTAAAACACGCGGCAGCCTTTCGGCAGTAATTTTTATATACGGATATGATTTACCGTCCTTTAGGCGAATATTGTACTTTGGCAAATGTTGCTTTATTAAATTGTTTTCCAAAATGAAGGCTTCGTTTTCCGTATCGGTTACAACATATTCGAAATGTGTAATCCGTTTCGAGAGTTGCGCGGTTTTTATGTCGGGCAGATTTTTTAAAAAATAACTGCGCACGCGATTTTTTAAATTTTTCGCCTTGCCCACGTAAATTACGACGTTTTCGACGTCCCTCATTATATATACACCGGGGAGGGTTGGGAGCTTTTTCAGCTCTTCGGGGATGCTGAACATCGGTGCTTCGCCTACGATGCGGGCGGACTCAACCACCACGGTTCACTCGGGTCGATTATCTCAAAATCGGGAAACGGGTCGAGGGTGGGAACAGGTGTGGTAATCGGAAACGGCGTCGGCATTGGCGTCGGGTTGATAATCTCAAAATCGGGGAACTGCATGGGCGTGGGGGTTGGTGTTGGAAAGGGGTCGCCCGTGTGTCCCGGCGGGTTCGGATTCGGCGTGCTTACCGGTGGAAGCGTCGGGAACG
>WRHA01000263.1 GCA_009783395.1 Defluviitaleaceae bacterium | reverse complement strand
GGCGGTTTCTTCGGAAACGGCGGAGTTGGATTGAACGATTTGTGAAACCTGCTCGAGACCGATTACTACCTGCGCAATAGCTTCGGCTTGACCTTGCGACGCGGTTGAAATGGATCCCACAACCTCAAGGACCTTGCTTGCATTTTCAACGATTGTATCGAGGGTTTCGGCGGTGGATCGTGCGATGTCCGCGCCGGAATCGACGGTGTTAATCGATGTGCCGATAAGTGTTGTGGTTTCTGCGGCGGCCTCTTGCGAACGAGCGGCAAGAGAGCGCACCTCTTCTGCAACAACCGCAAACCCTTTACCATGCTCGCCCGCACGTGCAGCTTCAACTGCGGCGTTAAGCGCGAGCAGGTTTGTTTGAAACGCAATGTCTTGAATGGTGCGGATAATTTTTGAGATATTGTTCGACGCGTCTTTGATTTCATTCATGGCAATAAGGGTTTGTTGCATAGCCTCGTTACCTTCGCGAGCGTTTGACGTCGATGTGTTTGAAAGCGAATTTGCTTCGTTTGCGTTTTCTGCGTTTGCCTGCGTTTGTTGGTTGATCAAATCAACGGACGCGTTAAGCTCTTGCACAGATGATGCTTGGGTTGAAGCACCGTTTGCCAAGTCCATCGCAGACGCGGAAATCTGTTTCGCGCCGGAAAGCACTTGATCGGACGCCGACGAAATTTCGGACATGGTTTTGTTAAGCGTACGGGAAATATTGTTAAGCGAATCCTTAATTGCGGCAAAACTTCCCGCATAGTCGCGAGTAACGGAAACCGTTAAATCACCCTCCGCCATGCGCGAAAGCACAGAGGTAATATCCTGTACATAGGAAGATATAGACTTTATGCTCGAATCGAAGTTTGAGACAATCTCGCGGAACGCGCCCCTATAGCTTTCCGAGTTTGCGTCAAACCCCGCCGTAGAGATTTTACGGTCGATGTCGGCCAAATCCAGATTTCCGATCGTCATTTCTTTCATCGCAATGGAAATAGTCTTGAGTGGCGCATTAACGGCAACAGCAATATTGTTAAGCCCTTCCATAATGTTGCGCCAGTCGCCTTCGTATTTCGACGAATCAATTTTGAAGTCGAGATCGCCCCTGTTCGCGGCGGCATCAACCATAGCGTTTATTTCGGAATTTACGGAGACAAGTTGTGAGGTAAGCTCCTCCATCGTGGTGTTCAAAACTATTTTTTTGCCGGGCATCTGTTTAATTTTAACGTTAAAGTCGCCCTTGTTTATGCTTTCCAAGCCCTTTAAGAGGGACAAAACATCCTCAACGAAGCCGTCTGTAAAATGATTTAGATTTGTAATCATTTCCTTGTATCCGCCCTGATATGCCGACTCGTCGATGCGATATTCGATGTCGCCCTCTACGTTTGCATGATGGGCAAACTTGTCAATATCATCAACAATATTGCGTATTACACCAATCAGCGTATAAACGTCCTGTGTCATTAATCCGACTTCGTCCCGACTGAGGTTGGATTTCATGTTGATGGCAAAGTTTCCTTCCGCAACATTTGTAAGCACTTCCTGCACGTCTTTAATCGGGCGCACAATGCGTCCTGCGATAATGGAAAGTATGAAAAGGCCCACAATTGTAAGAAAAGTACCGATCGCAACGGCCAATATGATTACAAAACTGCGATGCGCATAAATTTCGTCCAGGGGTAACGCCATAAAAATTTGCCCCAGCACTTCACCGTCGGGGGCAATAATTGGCATAAAAAACGCGCTGTAATGTATGCCGCGCAACTCAATTGTTTCAAAAACCTCTTGGTTTTGATTTACAACACGGTCATAAGCCACGGGCAACATGAGCGTGCCTAAAACGGGATTACCGTCAGCTCCCAAAAACGTTGATGCAACCGACTCACCTTCAACAAATACCACAAACTCGGCCTCGTGCCTTGCCTTAAGGGTGTGTACAAATTCCTGTGTCCCGACGGCATGAGCGACCGTAAGCCCGCCGATAATTTCACCCTCGTGAATAACGGGAACGGCAGAGCGGATGGGAATCGGAATAGGCCCTGTTTGATTGTACGCAACTTGGATAAGGCCGTCCAAAGCCTCAACCAGAATAGCCGTGCGAACCAAGTCGCCATACGCTGCCCTGTCGTGGGTGCGTATGTAAACGATGGCATCTTGGTCGAACGCAGTAACCCACGTGACATTATCCGATTCGTCTACAATCATGGAAATAACGCGATCAATTTCGTTGCGGTCGCCTGTGTTCATGGCGGCGACAACGCGGGGATCCATCGAAACCTCAAGCCCTGCATCAATTGCTCCGCGTCTTGTGTCGTCAACAAGATATCGCACACTGTTTGCTGCCGAATGCAACCGCTGTTCGATGAGCTCGTCGTTAAACGAATTGAACTGCGTAATCGTGACGATCAATGTGATTGCCAAAAGCACAAATACTAACAGTGCAGTCGGCAAAAGGATCTTTCCCTTGAATCCCATGTTTTTCATGCTGTTATCCCCTTTTCCAGTGAAAGTAATATTCAGATAGTATCACGACAAATTACTTCAACGCAATAGTAAATCCGCTAAAACCGGTCGAAAAAAAATCGGTGCGGGTAGTGTCACTACCCGCACCGATTTTTTTTGCAGATCCACGAAACCCTATCCGGCTTCGAGACGAACATGCCGCTCCCCACTAAATGCCCACGGTGCCCACCGCGCGCTTGGCGCGCTGCTTGGCGCGCTTAGCTTCGAATCCGTGCTAAGTCGTATGGTGTTTCCTGATAAACGTAATAGTTGAGCCAGTTTGCGAAAAGGAGGTGCGCGTGCGCCCGCCATCGCATTTCGGGCGGATTTTTCGGATCATCACCCATGTAGTAATTTATTGGAGGCTTGATTTCAAGCCCCTTTTCGATGTCGCGTCGATACTCCGCGTCAAGCGTGTTAATGTCGTACTCTGCGTGGCCGGTGATAAACAGCTGGCGGCGGTCTTTGCTTGCGGCGATGTAAAGACCGGCGTGCGGCGACGTTGAAAGCGGAACAAGCCCCGCGGCAACGACGTCGGCTTCGCGCACGGCCGTGTATCGCGAATGCGGCGCGTAAAATGGATTGTCAAACCCGCGAGTCAGGCGGCATGTAGGAATAAGTACGTTGTGGCGATAAACGCCCGAAAGCTTTTCGGGCAAAACATATTTATCCACGCCGTAATGGTAAAAAAGCCCCGCTTGCGCGCCCCAGCACACATGCATAGTGCTGTAAACATGGGTTTTCGACCACTCCATAACAGCGCAAAGCTCGTCCCAATAATCCACCTCGTCGAAATTTAAAAGCTCAACAGGTGTACCCGTGATAATCAGGCCGTCAAGAACGGTGTCGCGAATATCGTCAAAAGTCTGATAAAACGCGTCGAGATGCTCTCGCGACGTATTCTTTGACACATGGGACGACATTTGAATAAGTATGATTTCGACTTGAAGCGGCGTGTTTGACAACAGTCGAAGAAATTGCGTTTCCGTTTCAATTTTTTTCGGCATAATGTTCACAATGCCGATTTTTAAGGGGCGAACGTCCTGCGTTTGCGCACGCTGTTCCGTCATAACGAAAATATTTTCCGTTTCAAGCGTGCGTGCGGCGGGTAATTTTGCGGGCATTTTAACCGGCATCGCTGACATCCCCCTTCGAAGAAGCGTCCGCTGTGGGCGTCTTGCCCCATTTAGTTACAAAAACAACCTTGTCGTCCTTAACATCGCCGCGAACTTTTTCGCCTTCGCGGAAACGCCCTTCGAGGATGGCCTCGGCGAGCTCATCCTCGACTTTTGTTTGAATTGCGCGGCGAAGCGGGCGCGCACCGTAGCTTTGGTCATATCCCTCTTTTGCGATAAGCTCGATTAGCTCGTTTGTGTAAATCAAATCGATGTCCATATTTTTGCGAATACGCTCGGCGGTTTCCTCAAGCATAAGCTTTGTAATTTGTTGCACATCCTCGTCGGAAAGCGGATGGAAAACGATAATGTCGTCGATACGATTAATAAATTCCGGGCGGAAAATATTTTTTACTTCCTCCATGACGAGTTTTTTCATGTCGTCGTAATCGCGTTCCTTGTCTTCGTTTCCGACAAATCCGAGCTTTTTGGGATTAACAATCGACCGCGCACCCGCGTTTGAGGTCATTATAATCACGGAGTTTTTGAAATTTATTTTGCGTCCCTGCGAGTCTGTAATATGCCCGTCGTCGAGAACTTGGAGCAAAATATTAAACACATCGGGGTGCGCTTTTTCGATTTCGTCAAACAAAATAACGGAGTACGGCTTGCGGCGCACGCGTTCGGAAAGCTGGCCGCCCTCGTCGTAGCCGACATATCCCGGCGGCGACCCAATAAGCCGCGACGCATTATGCTTCTCCATGTACTCCGACATATCCACGCGAATAATCGCATTTTCGTCGCCGAATAAAATTTCCGCAAGTGCGCGGCACAAATGCGTTTTACCAACACCCGTCGGCCCGAGAAACAAAAACGAACCGATTGGTCGGTTGGGATTTTTAAGCCCGACGCGCCCGCGGCGAATCGCCTTCGAAACGGTTTTTACAGCCGCGTCCTGCCCGATAACGCGCTTGTGAATCGTGTCTTCCATTTTCATGAGACGCGCCGATTCTTCCTGCTGCATTTTTTTTACGGGAATGCCCGTTGTTGCCGCAAGAACGTCGGCAATTTCATCGCCGTTTACGATATGATGCGATTTTGTATGAGTGTCCTTCCATGCTTTTTCTTCCTCTTCAAGCCGCTCCTTCAGCCCGGATTGCCTCTGCTTTAAGAGTCCCGCCATTTCAAAAGCTTCTGATTTAATGGCCTCTTCCTTCTCTGCCTCCAGCTCAACAATTTGCGCATTAAGTTGCTTTATGTTTGGCGGAGCGGTGTAGGAACGCAATCGCACCTTAGAGCATGTTTCGTCGAGTAAATCAATCGCTTTGTCGGGCAAAAAGCGGTCGGAAACATAACGCGAACTCAACTGCACCGCCGCAATAATCGCATCATTCGTAATTTCAACATTGTGATGCGCTTCATATTTGTCGCGGATGCCTTTGAGGATTTCGATGGCTTCGTCCTCGGACGGTTCGTCAATCATAACGGGCTGGAAGCGGCGTTCGAGCGCGGCATCTTTTTCGATATGCTTGCGATATTCATCAAGCGTCGTCGCGCCGATAACCTGCATTTCGCCTCTGGCAAGCGCAGGTTTTAGAATATTTGCCGCGTCAAGCGCACCCTCCGCGCCGCCCGCGCCGATTAGGGTGTGAAGTTCGTCGATAAATAAAATCACATTCGTGTTTGCTTTAACTTCTTGCAAAACCTTTTTTATGCGCTCTTCGAATTCGCCGCGATATTTCGTCCCTGCAACCATGCCGGGCAAATCCAGCCCAATCACGCGCTTATCCTTAACAGGCTCCGGCACGTCGCCGGAAACAATGCGCTGTGCAAGCCCTTCGGCAATCGCCGTTTTTCCGACACCGG
>WRHA01000262.1 GCA_009783395.1 Defluviitaleaceae bacterium | reverse complement strand
CTTTCGGGACGCGGCGGGTCAATCATTCCGACCATTCCGCGAAACTCCTGATCGCACTCGAGGGCTTCTTCGCTTAAATCGGTCGGTTTTGAATCGAATTTTTTAACGGAAATCGCGATTACGCGCAGTGCTTTTTCCGCGAAGGAATCATGGATCTCCGTTGCGCGCTTAAGCAGGTCGGGATATTTTTTCCAGTCGACGGGAATGCGGTCGAACGCACCCTTTGTTACGGCGATGTATCCGTCTTCGGTGCGATGAACCGTTGTCATACGCTTGCGTCCCGAGTCGAAGGGGAGTTCGTGGATGCGCGGATATTCGCGCTCGGCTTGTACTCGGTCGAGTCCAATTTTGTGAAGCAGGCGGATTATTGCAATTTCCGTCGGGTCGCCGATTACGGTTTCCACTTCGAAATTTTGCTTTTCAAAGTTTCGCGTGTCGGTGTATTCGTCGTGGGTTTGAATCGTTGCGTTTGAGCAGGATGCTAAAAGCCCGATGAGTTTTTTCTGGTTCGCGTTTAATTCCTCTTTTACAGAAATCGGGTCGTGTTCAAAGTGCCACACGCGCTGGATTTTCATTTTGTTGAGCGTGAGAGTTCCTGTTTTGTCGGAGCAGATTACCGACGTGTTTCCGATTGTTTCGATGGCGGGAATTTTGCGGATTATCGCCTTTTTCGACACCATGTTGAACACGCCGTAGCTCAAAATCATCGTTACTATAATAGGAAGCGTTTCCGGAACGGCGGCAACACCCAGCGCGACTGCAAGCAAAAGCATGGGGATAAATTCGTTTTGCCAAATGAGAATGCCCACGCCGAACATTACAACACCGGAAATAAGCGCGATAATCGAAATGCGTTTCGCAAGCTGCTGGAGGCGGAGTTGAAGCGGGGTGAGCATCTTTTTCGTTGTGTTAAGCATTTTGGCGATTTTGCCCATCTCGGTTTCCATTGCGGTTGCGACAACGACTGCCGTTGCGCGGCCGCCTGTTACGAGACAGCCCGAGTAAACCATGTTAAAACGATCGCCGAGAGGCACGGTTTCTTCTATTTGAACGGTCGCATCTTTTTCGACGGGTTGGCTTTCGCCGGTTAGCGCGGCCTCTTCGACTTGCAGACTGCTTGCCTCGATTAGCCGCGAATCCGCCGTTATAACGTCGCCCGCGTTTAACTCAACAATATCTCCCGGCACAAGCTGGTTTGCCTCAACGATTTGTTTCGATCCGTCGCGGATAACCGTCGTTTTAAACGCGTTCATTTTCTTGAGCGCGTCGAGTGCTTTTTCGGCCTTACTTTCCTGATAAAGCCCAAGCACAACGTTTATCACAACGATGGCTAAAATAACGACGACCTTTGCCCAGTCGCTTGCGGTTCCCGTGCCTTCGTTCATGTTCATTACAGCGGCGATGGTTGCAATAATCGAAGCGACAATAAGTATCATCGTCGGGATTTCGGATAAATGGTGCAATATTTTTTGAAATGTCGTTTCCTTTTTTTCTTCTTCAAATTCATTAAGCCCGTATTTTACGCGCCGCGCTCCGACTTCGGACTGGCTGAGTCCCAGTTTTGTGTCTGTGTCGAGTGTTTTGATTACATCTTGTACATTTTCTTTTACCCACTTCATTCCATGTTACCTCCTAAATAAAATAAAAAATAAAATAAAAAAATTTTCCACATATGCATTATCGCAGAAAAAAAAGCTATGTGCAAATTTCGACGAGTGGGGGTATACTTTTTGAAAATGAGCTGGAGTTGGTGTTGTGAAAGATTTTAGGGCACTTCTTGCGGGGAAAAATTTGAGTTTTTTTATCAGAACTTACGGTTGTCAAATGAACGAGCGCGATTCGGAAAAGATGGCAGGGCTTCTTGAGCAAATCGGATTTGTTGCGGCGAAAAGCAAAGATGTTGCCGACATAGTGATTTACAACACGTGCTGTGTGCGCGAAAGCGCGGAAGACAAGGTTTTTGGGCATTTAAGCCGCGAAAAATCGGCGAAGGCTCAAAGGCCTTTTATTTTGGCTATCGGCGGATGTATGCCGCAACAGCCGGAAATGGCGGACCTTTTGCGCGAAAAGCATAAATATGCCGACATCGTTTTTGGTACGGGGAATCGGCATCGCTTGCCGGAATTTTTGTGGCGCGTAATCGAAAACGGCGAACGCAACATCGTTGACATTACCGAAGGCGAAAATGAATTGCCCGAAATTACGGACGTTCCCGTTACTACACGAGAGTTTTCGCACAAGGCGGGGGTCAATATAATGTACGGATGCGATAATTTTTGCTCGTATTGCATTGTTCCCTATGTGCGCGGGCGGGAGAAATCGCGAGCGGCTGAAGATGTTTTAGCTGAAATTCGCGCACTCGCAGACGACGGCGTGCGCGAAATTATGCTGCTGGGGCAGAATGTTAATTCGTATCGTGGAAAAATTTGCGAATCGGTGCGGGTAGTGTCACTACCCGCACCAACTTTGCAAAATGATTCTCTCGCAAGCTTTCCTGAATTATTGCACCTTGCGCATGAAGTCGAGGGCATAAAGCGCATTCGATTTATGACTTCGCATCCTAAGGATTTTTCCGACGAGCTAATCGACGCGATGCAAAAATTACCCAATGTGTGTAAACACGTGCATTTGCCGCTTCAGGCGGGAAGCACGAGAGTTCTCGCCGATATGAACCGGTTTTACACAAAAGAGCAATACCTCGCGCTTGCAGAAAAACTCTACGCCGCCATGCCGGAAATCGCGATTACAACGGACATTATAGTAGGGTATCCCGGCGAAACCGACGAGGATTTTGAAGATACTCTCGATGTTGTGCGTCGCGTGCGATTCGCCGGCGCGTTTACCTTTATTTACTCGAAGCGAAGCGGAACGCCCGCCGCCACGCGCACGGATTTAATCCCGCGCAAAACCGCAAACGAACGATTCGACCGCCTCACCGCCGAGCTTTATCCCATTATGACGGCGCGGAACGAGTCAAAAATCGGGCAAATTATTGATGTAATGGTGGAGGAAGTGCGCGACGACGCGAGTAATGCATATAAGGCTCGCGGTGACGACCATACGCTTGTGCATTTTACGGCGGAGACAGGCGAATTTGTGGCGGGCGATATAGTACCGGTTCGAATTGATGTTGCGAAAACGTTTTATGTAAGCGGGTGCGCAGCTTCTGATTTCTTGCGAAAAAGTTGCAATTAAATTACAATAAATTCTGCGAAAACTACATTGATAAAAGGAGCGTTTCAATGAAAACCTACTACATCACGACCCCGATTTACTATCTTAACGGCGACCCGCACATTGGGCATACCTACACAACTGTCGCGGCGGACACAATGGCGCGATACAAAAAAGCGCGGGGATTCGACGTAAAATTCCTGACGGGAAGCGACGAACACGGGCAGAAAGTCGAACTCGCCGCAGAAGAAGCGGGAGTTTCGCCGCAAGAATTCGTTGACGGCTTGGCGGAAACTTTTCAAGGTATATGGCGGCTCATGAACTGCGAATACGACATTTATCAGCGCACGACAAACCCCGATCATGTCGAATTAATAAAGCGAATTTTTAAAAAATTATACGACCAAGGCGATATTTATAAAGGAAGCTACGAAGGGCTTTATTGCACACCTTGCGAAACATTTCTGACGAAAACACAAGCGGAGGAAAACAAATGCCCCGATTGCGGTCGCCCAGTCGCGCCGATTTCGGAGGAGTGCTATTTCTTCCGCATGGGAAAATATCAGGACGCGTTGTTGGCACACTACGACGCGAATCCTGATTTTTTATTGCCCCTCTCACGGCGAAACGAAATGCTTAACAATTTTATCAAACCCGGGCTTGCGGATTTGTGCGTATCGCGCACGTCGTTTAAATGGGGCATTCCCGTGGAATTTGACCCCGGGCATGTGATTTATGTGTGGATCGACGCTTTGCCGAATTACGTGACCGCGCTGGGCTATCTTTCCGACGACGACTCGCTTTATAAAAAATATTGGCCGGCGGATTTGCATCTTATGGCAAAAGAAATCGTGCGTTTTCATGCGGTTATTTGGCCTACAATTTTGTTCGCGCTGGGCGAGCCGTTGCCGAAGCAGATTTTCGGACATGGCTGGTTGCAATATGACGGAAAAAAGATGGGCAAATCGCTGGGCAATGCCATTTGCCCAAAAGCGTTGGTTGCAGAATATGGTGTCGACGCAATTCGATATTTTCTTCTGCGCGAATTCACTTTCGGTCCCGACGGAAATTTCACGCCGACCGCGCTGATAAACCGATACAACGCCGACCTCGCGAATGATTTGGGCAATTTGCTTTCGCGAACGGTTGGGATGGTTGACAAATATTTCGGCGACCCCGCCCAAGGCGGGGGTGGAAACCGGTTGCCTATTTTCGAGCCTTTGCCGTCCGACTCGAAGCCGGATGCAGAAATCGACCTTATCGCAATGGCTACAGCCATGCCCGAAAAAGTCGAGCAAAGCATGGACAAGCTCGCGTTCTCCGACGCGATTAACGAAATGTGGAACGTCGTACGCCGCGCAAACAAATATATCGACGAAACCGCGCCGTGGGTGCTTGCGAAAGATGAAAGCAAATCTGCCGAACTCGCAAACGTGCTTTACAATTTGGCGGAAACCCTGCGCATTCTCGCAATCACAATCGCACCCGTAATGCCAAACACCCCCGCAATTATCCGCGAACAGCTAAACATCACCGATCCCGCGCTTGCCGAATGGGACAGTACAAAAACCTTCGGACTGCTCCCTCGCGATGTCGTTGTGACAAAAGGCGCGGCGGCATTTCCGCGTGTGGAGAAGTGTGAAAAATCGAAGAAGGGAACGCGGGCGACCGATTTTTAATGGCGATTTGTGCGCTCAGCGAATGGCGAAAAAAAAGAAATGAAAATGATTGTAACCGACCTTGACGGCACGTTTTTACGAAGTGATAAAAGCATTTCCGATTACACAAAACACGTGATGCAAAAATGCCGGAAGCATTGGCATAAAAACCGTGTACGCAACGGCACGGGGCAGTTCCGCGAGGCATGTTGCGCCGCCCGAGCTTTTTGACGGCGCGATTACCATGAACGGCGCGCTTGCGAAAATCGGCGACGAAATCGTTTACAGCCGCCTAATTCCTTCGCAAATTGCACAGCCGCTTTTAGCCGCGTGCGACAAGCGAGGGATTAAAATCACGTCGGAGTTTGACGATGTTCATTACACGAATTTTCCGCGTCCCGCAGATTGGCAAGATATCGGCTACAATTGGAAAGTCACCAACCTTTCGCGCCACGATAAACCCGCCGAAAAAATCTACGCATACGACCTCACGCTCGCCGACATTTCCTTTATAAACGACCTACTGTCCGTCGATTTGTATTCCGTAATGTCAAACGACAACATACTTTTTATAAGCCACCGCG
>WRHA01000261.1 GCA_009783395.1 Defluviitaleaceae bacterium | reverse complement strand
GCAGAGTTCGCGTTTTGCAGATAAGGCCGAAACCGCAAAGATGGGGCGCGGCGCGGCGGCGGCACGAAAAAAGGGGCATGACATGGTCGGCTCGAAGGAGTATCAGGCAAAAAAATCCCTCAAGATGCAACAGCGTCGCAAAAATCTTGAGCGGCGTTGGGACGTTGCAATTGAGGAAAAGTCGGGGTTGTTAAAAAATATCGAGCGCGCCGACGCGCTTAAAATTTCACAGCTTCCGTTTCACACAAGCCGATTTGTTGAGCTGCGAGATGTCGCGATTTTTTACGACGGCGGTGAAAAGGCGGTTTGCCGTGATGTGAATTTTACTATTGAGCGGGGCGATCGAATCGCGCTTTGCGGCAGAAACGGGTCGGGAAAGTCCAGTATTCTCAAGCTGATTTGCGGCGGCGATTTCGGCGGTGACTCTTCCGGCAGTGACTCTTCCGAAGGCATGACGCACATCGGTGAAATTTCCAAAGCCTCCGGGTTGAAAATATCATATGTATCGCAGGATACGTCGCATCTTGCGGGGGATCTCTCCGATTTCGCCGCCGAAAATGCCATCGACGAAAGTCTTTTCAAAGCAATCCTCCATAAGCTCGACTTTTCACGCGTGCAATTCGAAAAAGACATGCAAACATTCAGCGGCGGGCAAAAGAAGAAAACGCTTTTGGCCAAAAGCTTGTGCGAAAAATCGCATCTGCTCGTGTGGGATGAGCCGCTGAATTTCGTCGATGTTCTGTCGCGAATGCAAATCGAGGAGCTTCTTCTGGAACACACACCGACGATTCTGTTTGTTGAACACGACAGTGTTTTTTGTGAAAGGATTGCTGCGAAGGTGATTCAATTATAGGGCGTGTTATTGCAAATATTGCAGGGTGTAGGTATCAAGCACATTGCTGATCATGGTTTGGTATCGACTGCCTTCTGCCTGTGCCGCGGCTTTGAATTTTTCAATTGTGTCAACCGTGAGATAAATGCTCACTTGCTTTTTCTCCCGCTTGGCGGCAAACTCCGCACAAACATTCGGGCTTGTGCGGATTTTTTTTTATGATACGATTAAGCACGCCAAGCGGGCAGGGGGAGGCACCCATCAAAAAAAACGCGCACGCTCATGCTTTGCGACCATGCTTTGCTGCCATAACGAATTTCTATAAGGAACGAATTTCTATAAGGAACGAAAGGGGACGTAACCCATAACAAAAAACATACGCGTTATCGACGAGCAGGGCAATGAATATGAAGCAACCTATCCAAGGCGAGCCAAAGGGCTTGTTAAAAACGGCAGGGCGCGCTTCATAGGAGCATCAACCCTGATGTTAGCGTGTCCGCCGACAGAGTCAAATATTAATAAATCGGAGGACATTATGAAAAATATGGCAAATTGGAAAGACGAAAATCGGCTGCATTTTGAGCCGCGCAAATGGCAGGCGGAGGCTCACTTGCAAGACTGTCGCGCCGAGCGTGTCGTTATTACAGATCCCGCCGGGGGCATGACCGAGGTTTGGTGCTTGGGTGACTGGCACAAGCATTGGTCGGCGATAAATGCGCCCGCGATGCGCCTTAAAAAGAACACGGACTACATGTTCGCATTTTGGCTGAACGGCGGCGAAAACGACAGACACAAAGAGGTCTGTCAGTTCAAAATTTACTTCGACGGCGACGGCGAAAACCCGCTAATCTTCCGTCTCAACAGAAACTACATCAAGCCGACGAAATACAACGGCGGCTGGTATCGCTACGAAATTCCGTTTAACACAGGCGATTCCGACGGCGAAGATGTCGAGATTACATTGCAATTTGCGGCAATGGACGCGCACTGCGCATTTATGCCCGACCATCCCGCCCTCGACGCACTCTCCGACGAAGCCCGCCCCGACCCTCGCATCCCCCAACGTCACAACATCGTCTTCACCGACGGCTGGCCTCGTGACACCGGATGGTCGTACCTCGCGTTCGGCGACGACGTGGCGGTCGAACATCACGGGCATGAAAACGGATTCAACGGAGAAAGATTCGCCACGCTTCAAGGCATGGGTTTCGATCTGCAAGATGCGATAAACGATCTTCCTCCCGACATGAAAGCCGACTTGATTCGGGAGATTTTCGCACTGAACAGTCGCAATATCAACCGGTAGAAGCACGCCAAGCGTACATTGGACACCGTGGACATGTGGTGGGGAGCGAAATGTTCGTCTCGAAGCCGGATGCGGTTTCCTGACCTAAGAAAAAGGCGGTCGGATAATCCGATCGCCTTTATGTATGAAAAATCTAAGAAGGAACGCGGGCGACTAAATGACAAATATGATTGATTTATCCGTAAACATCGCGGGGGTGCGACTGAATTCCCCTGTCACAACTGCGTCGGGGACTTTTGGCAGCGGGCGCGAATATGCACAGTTTGTTGACCTGAGTCGGCTTGGCGCGATTACGGTAAAGGGCGTTTCGCATGAGCCGTGGCCGGGAAATCCGCCGCCGCGCATCGCCGAAACCCACGGCGGAATGCTAAACGCCGTTGGCTTACAAAATCCCGGTGCGGAAAAGTTTATTAAGGAAGATATGCCGTTTCTGCGGCAAAGCGGCACACGTGTAATCGTGAATTTATGCGGGCGCACGCTTGATGATTACGTCGCCGTTGCGCAAGATTTTGACGGCGTCGACGGCGTGGATTTTTTCGAGCTGAATATCTCATGCCCGAACATCAAGGCCGGCGGCATGGCAATGGGAACGGACGCTGATATGGCCGAGAAGGTTACACGCGCCGTGAAAAATGTTGCGAAAATTCCCGTTATTGTAAAACTTTCCCCAAACGTTACCGACATCACTTCCATAGCGAAAGGCGCGGAAGCCGGCGGTGCAGACGCGCTTTGTCTAATTAACACTCTGCTTGGTATGCGCATCGACATACACAAAAAAATGCCCGTTTTGGGCAATAAAATAGGCGGCCTTTCCGGCCCGGCGATAAAACCGATTGCGGTTCGTATGGTTTGGCAGGTTGCAAAAGCCGTCGCGCTGCCGATAATCGGAACAGGCGGCGCGGCAACATGGGAGGACGCAATCGAATTTATTATGGCGGGGGCATCCGCTGTTTCCGTCGGCACGGCAAATTTCTCAAATCCGCGATGTACCATGGAAATCCTCGACGGCATCGAAAATTTCATGCGCGAGAACGGCATCAAAAATTTAACCGAGATAAGGGGCATTTGCAATGAAACATAAAACGGACTACAAGGCAAATTTAATCGAGCTTATCGCAACCTCCGGCGTGCTGATGTTCGGCGATTTTACAACAAAAAGTGGGCGGCAAACGCCCTATTTTGTAAACTCCGGCCGATTCGTAACCGGCGAACATGCCAACCGCGTAAGCGAATATTACGCGGCGTTGATCCAAGAAAAGCTTGCGGGCAAATTCGACGTGCTTTTCGGCCCGGCGTACAAGGGCATTCCGCTTTGCACGCTTACGGCAACCGCACTTTTCCGAATGTTCGGCGTAAACGCGGGCTATTGTTTTAACAGGAAGGAAGTCAAAACGCACGGCGACGGCGGAATGTTCGTGGGATGGCAGCCCAAAGACGGCGACCGCTTTTTAATTATCGAGGACGTAATCTCCGCGGGAACGTCTGTGCGCGAGGTTTATCCCCTGCTAAAATCCGCCGCCGATGTGCAAATCACCGACATGGTAATCTCCGTAGACCGCATGGAGCGCGGAAGCGGCGGCACAACCGCCGTCGAAGAAATGCGCACCGAATTCGGCATAACCGTCCACCCCCTGGTAACCGTAGTTGAAATAATCGAGCATCTCCACAACCGCGAAATTGAGGGAAAAATCTATATCAACGACGAAATGCGGAGCAAAATGGAAGCATATATCGGGCGGTATTGTGCGATATGACAAATAAATTTCTTGTTGCGATTTTTCTTATTGCGGCACTTTTTTTTGCGTCCGCGTGCAGTCCGCTGAGGCTGAGTCATATCTATTTCGATGAGGACTACACGGTTACGTATGCAGATGTGCTGGGCATGATGTTTGGCGATGATTGGACTGTTGTGTCGGTGGAATCGCGGTTCGACGAGGGCGAACACCCCTGCGGTTGCGGGTTTTCCGGCGAGGCATCGCACACATTTTATGTGTGGACAATCGAATATCGCGACGGCAACGGGGATGTGCGAACCTTCGCGCTTAATAATCGTGCGCAGTTTTCCGGCCAAATCGCGCATCATATAACAAGCACGATTGCCGATTATTATCGTGAAAATTTTTTGGATGTATATTTGTACGACGCGCCATTTGCGCGCACGACGCGTGTTACCGGATTTAGGGTGCGGTCAAATGTACACGCTTCGGAACACAGCGACTGGGGAGAAATCGCCGAGGAGTACAGGCTTCGCCTGTCAACCCCCGACGGCACGGTGCGCCTTTCCGAGATGACGCCCGCCAATGTTTTTAACATGTTCCCTATGTACTTAACCGTAAATATTGCACTTAGCGGCGATACTGCCCATGAGCAAGAAGCGGAGTTCATCGCCCAAGCCGAGCGCATGATGGAAAGCATGAACCAATTTACAAACGACAGCCTAAACGCACGATTCACCTTCCGCTACAGCCAAAACATTGATTTGTACGACGGGACTCGCGGTCGCACGTGGATTTATGCCCGAGGCGAAAGGGTTAGCGGAATCGGCGCAATGAGCCGGTACTTATTTGACAGCTACATCGGAATTTTCTGGTGATTTGGGCGCGCTTATTTGGCGCGCTATCCCAGAAACCATCGCGTTGCATAAAGCAAAACAAACCCCGGTGCGCCCAAAATCCCCACAACAAGCACGGTAAGCGCGTTTATTCCCACGGCAATCCCCGTACCGGAAAGTGCGAAATTCGCAAGCAAAATTCCGCCGATTCCAAGCGCGGAGTTTCGCACCACAGAAACCAACCACTTATGCTGGCGCGTGTAAATTAAATACGCCAAAAATCCGCCCCCCAACGCGGCAAGCCACAAAAATGTGTTCAAAAAAACAATCCCCCTTTTATTTCGATTTCGATCCGCAAACAGAATCCGGCTTCGAGACGAACACGTCCCAATCTGCTACATATCCACGGTGCCATGTCCACGGTGCCCACCGCGCGCTTGGCGCGCCGCACTAACGCATTGCGGAATGTACGATGCCTTTTTCTTTGCATAGGGTTAAGTAGTATTGAAACTTTAAGTTGCAGGCCTTTAGCTCGTAAACAAGGCTGTCCACCAAAATTGCATCGGTCGTATGGTCGAAGCAATTATGTAGAAAATCCATGTCGCTTTTCACAGCTTCAAGGGCTTCCACAATTTCCATATCCTCGCGAGACAGGCGTCGCCGCTTCGCTGGTTTTTCTTTTTCGCGCGGCACGGGTACGGCGGGCGCGGCGG
>WRHA01000260.1 GCA_009783395.1 Defluviitaleaceae bacterium | reverse complement strand
CGGAGCCGGAAGTCGTTGAGCTTGAGCCGATTCCGCGTCCGGTTGGCGTAGTCTGGTCTTTAAGCACGGATATGTATATCCAGTCGCTTGAAGTTGGCGCGAGAAACGATACTGTTTATGAAGCGTCACCCGTGGTTTATTCGGCGGGGTCGCCGCGGCTTGTTATTGAAGAAGGACCGAACGGCAATGCAATTTCTATCTCCGAGCGCAACGCAAATCATTACACGATTGACATTCGTACCCCTGCAATCGACTGGGATTTTGCGAACCATACCTATATGATGGTTGTTCGCGGTGTTGTTGGCGGAGAGGCGACGGTTATAATCGGCGGCGCGGATAATCCGTGGGATTGGCTTGCACACGGCGATTTTGAAGGCGGCAGCCCCGATTATTACGGCAATAATTTTATTGTTGCGCATATGATCGAGAGCCAAGAATGCCTTGATGCCGCCGGAAGCAGACAGTATTTTCGCATACAGACAAACTGCACAATTGATTTTGTCATAAACGACATTGTTATTGCGAAACACACGTCTTCGGCGTTCCCGCGTGCGGATAACGTTGTTTATTCACTTAGCACCGACCCGCTTGTACAGCTTCAGGATATTGGATTCTTTGAAACACAGGGCTATGGCATGATTCTTGCCACGCCGTATTTAACTTCCGCAGGCAGTCCTCGCTATGAAATCGTTGAAGGGCCTTTCGGCAACGCGATGCAAGTGCGTAACCGTATGGCAGGGCATTATGCGGTTGACATCGTTGCACCTGTGATTCCGTGGAATTTTGATGAGAATACCTATACGCTCACAGTTCGCGGAAGCATTGAGAATCCACCGTCAACATTTATTATCGGCGGGGCTGACAATCCGTGGGACTGGCTTTCAACCCAACAAGTCGGAGACGATGGCAGCTTTGAAGTCACATTTTTCATAAACAGCCAAGGCGACATTGACGCCGCCGGTTCGCGTCGTCAAATCCGTCTCAACTCAGATAACACCGAGCATTTTACACTCTACGATATCGTAATCGAACGGAATTAGCATTTTGCAAAGTGTTCATGCGGCGAGTATGACTCGCCGCATGAATTTTGCATTTTTATCGAATTTTAAAAATACATAGAGGCTAGGGCCTCTCAAAAATATTCAGGAGGGCTTTTACATGTGGGACTTAACGTTGCCGTCGCTTTGTGCGGTGTTTGAGAAGCATTTTATGATGGGGAACATTGTTTCGCCGGATGAATTTAACGATGCCGAGCTAATGGCGATGTACAAACACCATTATAATTCCGCTACGGCGGAGAACGCGATGAAACCGGAATCCATTTCGTCTGCGCCGGGTGTTTATACTTTTGAGCAAGCGGACATGGTTGTGAAGTGGGCGGAAGAAAATAAAATTACGCTTATTGGACATGCATTTGTTTGGCACGCGCAGTCGGCTCTCTGGCTTAATCGTAACGAGGACGGCACGCCGATTCCGCGTGCGCAAGCTAAGGCAAACATGGAAGCATTTATCAAGGAATACGCAGGGCGTTACAGTGGCAAAATATATTCATGGGACGTTATAAACGAGGCTTTTATCGACAGCAGCGGAGAGGACAAGCCTTACAGCGGCAATTGGCGCGAGTATATAAGGCGCGAAACGGATAACCCTCGAGCTGTTGGGCATTGGTATCTCGCTTATGCAAACGGAGCAGGGGCAGGCGAATGCGGGACGGATTACGTGTTTGATGCGTTTTATTTTGCACGGAAATACGACCCTAAGGCGGTTTTATATTACAACGATTACAACGAGGAATTTCCGCACAAGCGCAATGCAATTGCCGATATGGTGAACGATATAAACGCGCAATGGCGTGCGCATCCGGAATACGACGGACGTATGTTGGTTGAAGGTATTGGGATGCAGGGGCATCATAATCATATCCACACCGACGTGGACAGGATTCGTAAGGCATTGGAACTTTTCAGCAAAACCGGCACAAAAATTGCAATAACGGAAATGGATTTCACTTTCGGCTCGGAGAGCGACCCGGCGTCGCCACTTTCGGCGGAGGATTCCAAAAAGCAGTCGGAGATGTATGCTGCGCTGTTCAAGTTGTATGTGGAATTTTCCGATCATATCGAGCGCGTGACAATATGGGGTAAAAGCGATGGGCGGAGCTGGCGCAAATGGGGATCTCCGACGTTTTTTAATGAAGGCGGCCAAGCAAAGGAAGCGTTTCACGCTGTTGTTGCTACGGTAGGCGACCAGTAACCAAAAGGGAGCAAAATTTTTGGACGAGAGAAAAAAAGATAAAGAAAAACCATCGACCAATCCTCCGAAACTTCCAAATATTGTGATGCTGTTTGTTTTGGCATTTTCAATTTTTATTTTATTGCAAATGATTTGGAATATGTTTTCGCGAGAAGAGCCGAGACGAATTTACTACAGCGAGTTTGTAACATATTTGCAAGAGGGGCGCGTGGAAAAGGTTGTCGTGCAGTCCGACAGGCTTATTATTACGCTTGTCCCGCAAAATGGCGCGGAAGAAGAATACCCGGAAGGAGCGTCGGCGATTTTTGCCGACTTTTTTGCGTGGCTTATCCCGCAGGAGCCGTCCGAATATGAAGTGCATACCGGCCGTATGCCCGACCCACAGTTGCGGGAAATGCTTGAGTATCATGGGGTTGAGTATGATTCGCCGATTGTTACAAGCACGTGGATGCGTGATTTTTTATTTCAAATGGTCGTTTATGTGTTGATTATTTTTTTGATGCTGGTGTTTCTGCGACGCATGATGGGCGGACTAATCGGCGGAAAAGGCGGCATAATGGGATTTGGCCAGTCCAATGCGAAAGTGTATATGGAGAAAAAAACCGGCGTTACTTTTGACGATGTTGCGGGGCAGGAAGAGGCTAAGGACAGTCTTACCGAAATAGTTGACTTTTTGCACAATCCCGAAAAGTATACGGAAATCGGCGCGACACAGCCAAAGGGCGCGCTGTTGGTCGGTCCGCCCGGGACAGGAAAAACCCTGCTTGCAAAGGCCGTGGCGGGTGAGGCGGGCGTTGTATTTTTTTCGCTTTCGGGTTCAGACTTTGTGGAAATGTTTGTTGGGGTGGGTGCGTCTCGAGTGCGCGATTTGTTTAAACAGGCAAACCAGCAATCGCCCTGCATTATTTTTATTGACGAAATCGATGCGATTGGGCGCAGCAGGGACAGCCAGATGGGCAGTAACGATGAACGCGAGCAGACGCTTAATCAACTTTTGGCGGAAATGGATGGCTTTGATTCGTCCAAGGGCGTCGTGATTCTCGGCGCGACTAACCGACCGGAGATTTTGGACAAGGCACTGCTTCGTCCCGGGCGTTTTGATCGGCGGATTAATGTGGAGTTGCCCGATTTAAAAGGCCGTATCGAGGTTTTAACCGTTCATGCGAAAAAGGTGAAAATGTCCGATGCGATTGATCTCAGGCGCATCGCGATGATTACGCCGGGCGCGGCAGGCGCGGATTTGGCCAATATGATAAACGAGGCCGCGCTTCACGCCGTTCGTATGAAACGCGCAAGGGTTGAGCAAGAGGATTTGCTTGAGGCAGTTGAGGTTGTAATTGCGGGCAAGGAGAAAAAAGACCGTATTATGACAGAAAAAGAAAAACGCATCGTCGCATATCACGAAATCGGCCACGCGCTTGCGCGGACTGCACAAAAAGACGCTAAACCGGTTGAAAAAATTACGATTGTTCCGCGAACGAAGGGTTCGCTGGGATATGTACTTGCCGCGCCCGAGGAAGAAAAATTCATGCACTCGAAAGACGAAATGCTTGCGGAAATTATTGTGCTGATGGCGGGGCGCGCCGCTGAGGAAGTCGTTTTTAACACGAAAACAACCGGTGCGTCGAACGACATCGAAAAGGCGACGCAAATGGCCCGCTCGATGGTTTCGATGTATGGCATGAGCGAAAAATTCGGCATGATGGGGCTTGAAAGTGTGCAAAATCGCTACCTCGACGGTCGCGCCGTTTTGCAGGTGTCCGACCAAACCGGTGCCGAGCTTGATATCGAAGTGCGCGGCATAATTGAAGACTGCTATCAAAACGCGCTTGACTTGCTTCACGAGAACAAGGATAAATTAAACGAGCTTGCTGAATATCTGTTCAACAAAGAAACGATTACAGGCGATGAATTTATGGAGCTTTATATGAAAACGTAAGAAGTGTGAAAAATCGAAGAAGGGAACGCGGGCGACGAATTTCATCAGGAATTTGTGCGTTCAGCGAATGACAAAAATTATGAATGTTGTAAAATCTTGTAGAATTAGCTTGATTTGAAACCAGCCATGTTATATTATTAGTTTTATGGAAAGGAAGTGGAGATATTGGAAAAGAAATTAACAATCCTTTTAGTAGAGGATGACCCGGAAGAATGCAAGGCGTTTATTCAATACATTGATCCTTTGGATGATGTCCAATTGGTTGGGGTTACGAATAATGCGGATAAAGCCTTGCTTGAATGCAGGGGAAACTTGCCTGATGCTGTAATTTTGGATTTGGAGCTTCATAACGGCGGCGGCAACGGTGTTACATTTTTGTCGGAAATGATGAAATCTGATTTGCCCATCAAGCCCTATGTTTTAGTGGTAACCGAAAATACCAGCAAAAATACCCACGCAAGCGTTCGGCAATTGGGTGCGGATTTTATTATGACCAAATCCCAAGAAGGCTACAGTGTGGAGGAAGTTGTAAAATTCCTTCGGTTGCTTAAAACGGTAATTCAAGACTGGAAAAAAAGAGGCGAAATTGCTTCCGGCGATCCGCTTTCTCCTGCAGAGCTTTTGAAGCAACGTGTTGCCAGGGTAACAGCAGAGCTGAACCTGCTTGGGTTTAGCCCGAAAATGTTGGGGCGGAAGTACCTAATTGAAGCGATTGTTTTGATAAAGGGCGGCAACGAGCGTCCCGTGCGCGAAATTGCGGCAAAATACAACAAATCCAATGCAAGCGTGGAGCGCGCAATGCAACATGCCATTAACCACACCTGGTGCAATGCAAATATTGAAGATCTGCAAAATTTTTACACTGCGAGGGTAGATTCAAGCAGGGGTGTTCCAACCCTAAGTGAGTTTATTTTCTTTTATGCGGATAAGCTGGCGGATTGATTAGAAAAGTGTAATGTTTCCATAAAATCATCGCACCCTCGAGGGTGCTTTTTTTTGTTGATTTTCGGCGGTCGTGTGGACATCAGGCGACCTCCAAAAACCCTTAATAAGAAATTACTATGGGAATTTACGCGGCGGGACGAACAGCCCTTTTTGCGGGACGAACGAGGGTTCCGCGGGACGAAGCGGGGTTTTTGCGGGACGAAGGCGAAAATTCGGGACGAACGACCCTTTTTGCGGG
>WRHA01000259.1 GCA_009783395.1 Defluviitaleaceae bacterium | reverse complement strand
AAAACAGACTCTACAAGTGCGTCGTCGTTCAGCCGTGTTAAAAATTTCACCGTTTCGTCGCTCGAAATATGCTTGTCGGTCATGATAAGAGGCCTTATAAGAAAATTCTCGTCCAGCTCACAGCGTAAGGTTTTGGGCAGATTTTGCATTGCATCAAAAGAAGTCGCATTTTTTTTATGCAACCACTCAAAGATTTGCGCGCCGCGATATCCGGCTTCGCGTGGAAAAAAATCCGCAATTTCATGCGGAAGTAAAGATAAAATGTCTGTTTTCACGATGGCTTCATTACCTTCGCGCAAACGATTGTTCGCTTGGCGGGAGCGTGTCGTACGCGTCGTGAACCTCGGCTGAGCTTCCGGAGATGTCCACTATTACTCCAAAAACCGGATCAATGATCCATCTTGCTCCCTCGGTTTGAATGCGCACATTTCGCGGGTTAATGTACCCCGCTGCGGCGAGATTTGCAATCATCGCATCAACATCCGGGGCACCCGCAACATTGCTCCCCCGCTCAATTCTGTATAATTCAATCGCGTTTTGAATTACTCGTGCGGATTGTATGTCGGCACGAAGTCGTGCTCGATCGTTCGTTAGGAGAAAAATAGGCAGGATAATCATACCGATAATCGCGATAACTGCCATGACGATTACGAGCTCCATGAGGGTTAGTCCGGAGTTTCTCTTGTTTTTACGCATGTGAATACTCTCCTTTTTTTAATTTACAAATTTTAAATGGCGGTGGCCAATTCAAACGTTGGAAGGATAATCGCAAGCATAATTGCGGCTAAAATCGCGCCGAGAGTAATTGTTAAAATAGGTTCGATCAGTTTATTTAGACGGCGGACGTTGTGCGTATATGTCGATTGGAAGTATTTGACGCATTTTTCAAGGGATTCCGGCATTTTTCCTGTTTCCTCGCCGATTCGCACAAGCTCTGCAAGAAGCGGGTTTATGTATGAGATTTCGCTGAGCGATTGCCAAAATGCCACGCCAGAATCTACCTGTGAAGAAATTTTTTGTAAATCATTCAGCACGATGCTGTTGTCGAAAATTTTGCCGCACGTTGAAACCGCTTCGGAAATTCCAAGCCCTGATGAGAGCAAAAGTGACAGTGCTTCTGCAATATTAAGATTCGTTTTTTGCCGCGAGATAGGGATTTTCAGGCTGATTCGGGAGGAAAAGGCGCGCCCGAGCGAGCTTCGAAAAAAACATATATTGCACACAACGTAAATAAAGATTCCGACAAGCACGAAGTGTGCGTTGGTGGCGAAAAAATCGGAAAAAGAAAGAAGCATGATTGTCGCGGTTGGAAGCGCGATGTCCGAGGCCTCAAATATGCGTGAATAGCCCGGCAACACGAATGTAACAGCCATAATAAGCACTCCCAGCATCGAGACGGCAACAATTACGGGATAAAGCATTGCGGCCTTAAGTTCCTCGTCGGTTTGTACTCTGTTTTCGTAATAATCGGCGAGCTTTGCACAAGCCTCGGGTACACGAGCCGTGCGTTCGCCAATTGCGATAAACCCGCACATAAACGCAGGAAAAGCTCCGGTAATTCGAAGCGCACTTGAGAAGCTTTCGCCCTGCATAATCATTTTATGTAAATCGAAAATTATCGCGCAAAGAGCGCGCCCGGACGACTGAGTAGCCAAAACGGGCATTATTTCCGTTATAGAAAGTCCTGCATCGAAAAGGAATGCCGACTTGCGACAAAATACAGCCAATTCACGCATAGAAAACGTTTTTTTCTTCACGCGTATCGCCCTTCCCGTCCCTGTAGGCGGCCTCTGAAAATCCTAAATTTAGGTTTTAAGTTCTCGCCCTATGGTGATTGTACAATCAGTGCGCGCTTTTTAACAGTCACATCCAGACTGTTGTTGAAAAATTCTTTTTGTAACTTTGGTGCGGGTAGTGTCACTACCCGCACCGATTTTTTTCAAAATAAATTTGACATGCGGCATGGAAATTTATTATAATTGCGGGTGATTTTTAAAAGAGGAGATGTTAAAAATGATTAGCCCAAAAGGTAAAACATCGAAAGCTAGGCGCGACAAAAGGCGCGCACAAACATGGAAAATTGCCATGCCCAACCTTGTTTCGTGCAATAAATGCGGTGAGCTTATGCGTTCGCATTATATGTGTAAAGCGTGCGGCTCATATAATCGTCGAGAAGTTTTAAAAAAGGCCGAATAGTAAAACACGGATTTCGAATCGTGGCAATGCCGCGTGGGAGTCCGTATTTTTTTGGTGCGAAGGAGTTTTTATGGATAAAATAACAATCGCACTGGATGCAATGGGTTGCGACCATGGTGTTTCCGCGGTCGTTCAGGGAGCGGCGGACGCGAAAAAAATATTTCCGTTCTTCGAGCCTGTTTTTTTTGGTCATGAAGACGAGATTAAGCCCGAAATTGAAAAAAACGGATTTGAAAAATTCGTCCATGCACCGACGATTATTACGCCCGACGAATCGCCGACCCTCGCGTTTCGCAGGAAAAAAGATTCGTCGATTGTTATGGGGCTGAAGTATGTAAAGGAAGGAAGTGCGCAAGGGTTTGTTTCGGCAGGCTCGACAGGCGCGCTTCTCACCGGCGCGACCGTTATAATCGGGCGCAAGCCCGGCATCGAACGCCCTGCGCTCGGGACTTTGCTTCCCGCGAAAAAGGGCTTTGTTCTTTTAATGGACTGCGGCGCGAACATGGACTGCAAGCCCTCGTATTTAGCACAGTTTGCGCAGTTGGGTTCGGAATATATGCAAAAATGCATGAAAATCGATGCGCCGCGCATAGGTTTAATTAATGTAGGCACCGAGGAAGAGAAGGGCAATGCCGCCGCAAAAGAGGCGCACGCTTTGCTCAAGGCGTCGGGGCTGAATTTTGCCGGCAATATCGAAGGGCGCGAAATTCTTTCCGGCGAGGTCGACGTGGCAGTTTGCGACGGATTTACGGGAAATGTCCTGCTAAAACACACAGAAGGTTTTGCGAAAATTTTGATGTCCATGATAAAGGAGCAGCTACTTTCATCGACGATTTCGAAAATCGGCGCGCTTCTTGCAAAAGGCGCGTTCGCGAAGCTTAAAAAACGTGTCGACTATCGTGAGGTTGGCGGCGCACCGTTTTTGGGGCTTAACCAAATCGTAATTAAAGCGCATGGCTCGTCCGACGCGCTTGCGATAAAAAATGCAATAAGGCAATGCATAGAATATTCTCAATCAAATTGAACGGAATCCACCAAGGGAATGCACACAATGCGCCCAATCAAATTAAACAAAACGAAAGGAAAGTAAATGCTATGGAGTTTGAGAAAATTAGGGACGTTATTGCGGAGCAATTAAACAAACCCAAAAATACTATCACGCCGGAAACGCGTTTTGTGGAAGATTTAAACGCGGATTCGCTTGATATTTTTCAAATTATTTCGGAGTTGGAGGAAATTTTCGGCATGGAATTTTCCAACGAGGATGCGGAAAATATCAAAACCGTCGGCGATGCCGCCGAATACACGAAAAAAGCACTGAATTCATGAGCGATCGGCTGCAAACAAATTTGGGGTATACCTTCGGAAGGCATACCCTGCTTAAACATGCCGTTACGCATTCGTCCTTTGTTCACGAGCAGAAGCTCGACGCATCCGAGTCCAACGAGCGGTTGGAATTTTTGGGGGATGCCGTGCTTGAGCTTTGCATAAGCGATTTTTTGTATCACCGCTATCCCAATATGTCTGAGGGCGATATGACAAAAAAACGCGCCGCACTCGTTTGCGAAACAACGCTTTCGAGCTTGGCGCGAAAATTGGGCATTGGGGAGTTTCTTTTGCTTGGGCAGGGCGAAGCCGCCGAGCGAGGCCGCGAAAAAGATTCGATTTTGTCCGACGCACTTGAATCGATTTTGGGTGCGATATTTCTCGACGGCGGAATCGAAGAGGCGCGAGCTTTGGTTTTGCGCCTGTACGAGCCAATCGTCGACAAGCCCGGCAAGCAAGCGAAAGATTATAAATCAACCCTTCAGGAAATTTTGCAGCGAAACGGTCATGAAACCGCCGCTTACACAATAATCCACGAAGAGGGGCCGCCGCATAAAAAAACATTCACCGCGCAGGCCTCACATCAAGGCAAAATTCTCGGCACGGGAGTCGGCGGCAGTAAGAAGATCGCCGAGCAAGAAGCCGCCAAAATGGCGTTGAAGAAATACGGGGCATAAGCTGTCTGCTATTGCCTGTTAGAAAATTTTCGCAACCTCAAACAAATCCGCGCAAACGGCAACCGCCTTTGAGCGGATTTTTTCGTTTAGCGGAGCGATGTCGGGGACGGCAATAACCGGGATTTTTGCTGATGTTGCGGCGAGGATACCGGCCTCGGTGTCTTCGATTACGATGCAATCATCGGGGGCAGTGTTGCAAGCGGCGGCGGCTTTTAAAAAGATGTCCGGCGCGGGCTTGCCGTTTTCCACTTCGTCGCCTCCGATTATTACGGGGAAGCGATGCGCAATGTTTACCGTTTCGAGTTTTGCAATGGCGTGTTTTTTGTCCGTAGATGTTGCGACACATTTTTTTATACCAAGCGATTCGAGCTTGTCTAAAATTTCATAAAGCCCCGGTTTTGTAGGAATGCCATGTTCGGCAAAATATTTGTTTTTGTAGTCCAAATACAATTCAAACGAACGCTCGACATCGAAATCCGCGCCGAAATGTTCAAGCAAAATCGCACGTGACGTTGCTTGATTTCGCCCCATTGCGCGGTCGATTACCTCCTGCGGCAAAACGAAGCCCATTATTTTGCAAGCCTCGCGCACAGCGTCGGAAGCAATCGGCTCCGTGTCAAGCATAGTTCCGTCCATATCAAAAATGACAAGTTTAGGTGTTTTCATAAAGCCACGCCCTCTCTAAATAACTGCAAAGTCTTCCCACAAGTCACCATCAAATCCCCCAACACAACAGCCGCCTCTTAATAAATATTTTTGCCGCTGAAAATTTCTATCATTTCTTGACGTAGGTTGTGGGTTATTGTGAGGCGTGACATCGGCGGCACTTCGTATGCGTCGGTGTTGAACAGATAGTTTTGCAAATGAATTTCTTTGATAAGCATTTTTGTGTGAAAAATATTTGATTGATATACATTCACATCGACCGCGTCGTAGCGTTCAAGGAGTTTGTCGTCTACGAAGTCTTGAATCGAAGTGATTTTGTGATCGATGAACAGCTTTTTTCCGCTAACTTCGCGTGTGAACCCGCGCACGCGATAGTCCATTGTGATTATGTCGGAGTCGAAGCTTCCTATTAAATAGTCGAGCGTTTGGAGGGGCGTGATTTGTCCGCAGGTTGCGATGTCGATGTCGACGCGGAACGTCGCGATTGATGTGTCGGGG
>WRHA01000258.1 GCA_009783395.1 Defluviitaleaceae bacterium | reverse complement strand
TTGAATCGCAACGACGCCGGGCAGTTCTTTGCCCTCAAGGAACTCCAGCGATGCGCCGCCACCTGTTGAGATATGCGTCATTTTGTCGCCGTAACCAAGCTGATTTACAGCCGCCGCACTGTCGCCGCCGCCGATAATCGTGGTTGCGTCGTCCATGCCGGCCATTACTTGCGCAAGTGCAAGAGTACCCTTTGCAAAATTCGGGAACTCGAACACGCCCATCGGACCGTTCCATATTACAGTCTTCGCACTGCGGATCGCGTCGCTGAAAATATCGCGTGTTTTTTCGCCGATATCGAGACCCATATAATCATCCTCGATTTGGTCGGACGACACGGTTTTATGCGCCGCATCCTTTGCGAATTCTTTTGCAACAACGGTATCAACCGGCAAAAGCAGTTCAACACCTTTTTCCTTAGCCTTGGCCATAGTTTCTTTCGCGGTTTCGATTCTGTCTTTCTCCAAAAGGGATGTACCTACCCCATAACCTTGCGCCGCAAAGAATGTATATGCCATGCCGCCGCCAATAACCAGCTTGTCAACCTTGTCCAGCAATTTATTTATAACCTGAATTTTGTCGGAAACTTTCGCACCGCCGAGAATTGCCACAAACGGACGAACAGGATTGTTAACCGCGTTTCCGAGGAATTTCAATTCTTTTTCAACGAGATAACCTACTGCTGTTTCCGACACCAATTTTGCCACGCCGACCGTCGAGCAGTGCGCTCTGTGAGCTGAGCCAAACGCATCGTTTACGTAAACATCGGCGATTGAAGCCAAATCCTTTGAAAATGCATCATCGTTTTTTCCTTCTTCCGGGCGGAAGCGCGTATTTTGCAACATCGCGACTTCGCCGTCTTTAAGCTCGGCGATTTTTGCCCTGCAATCATCGCAAACGACGGTGTTACAATCCAAAAATTTCACGGTTTGTCCCAAATGCTTGCTTAATCTCTCTGCCACCGGAGCGAGGCTTGCCGCAGGATCAGGCCCTTTTGGTTTGCCTAAATGCGAGCATAAGATAAGCCGTCCTCCATCCGCAATCAGTTTTTTAATGGTCGGCAAGGCTCCGATAATTCTGCTTTCATCGGTAATTTTTCCATCAATCAGCGGCACATTAAAATCACACCGCACAAGAACCCGTTTTCCTTTTACATTGATGTCATTGATGCTTTTTTTGTTTAGCAACTGAAAAGCCCCTTTCATATTCTCCATAATTTTTTTCCACAACAGGACAATTTTAGCATTTTGCGTCGGGGTTATCAACCGTAAAAATTTACGTATGGCATTTAGTGCAATCATGATATAATCGAAAAAGGCGGGGGGAGTTTCATGCGAACCGGGAAATCATTTCGATTGTTCCATAAGCTTCTAATTACTATGGCGTTGTTCACCGCTTTCGGCTTGGCGGTAGCATTTTTTTTCACCGGCACCTTTGTCCGTAATGCGGTGCACCGTAATATTATCGAGGCAACGCGGTACAACATGACCGTTCATGCGTATGAATTGGATTCATGGTTTGTTAATAATTTGTATCTGACCGATACAATGGCTCTTTCGATGTCCGCCCTCGGGCGCGAACACGTACATTACATAGCACGTAATATATATGAGGAATTTCCATTCGTTGCGATGGCATATGTCGGATTTGGTTATGATAATCATTTCGATTCATGTTCATTTCGCGGCGCGGATGAAGGCTGGGTTTTGCAAGACAGGCCTTGGTACCGGCAAGCGGTTGCGGCCGGAGGAGAGGCTGTTTTTACCCAAGCATACGTAAACTGGATTTATCCTCACGAACTGGTTGTTTCCATTGTTCGTCACATGCCGGATTGGTACGACGCTGTTGTCGGCATAGATCTTATCCTTACCGATATTGCCTACATTGCGGCGAATGCCTACGTCCCCGGGAGTGGATATCTTATCATTTTGGATGACTATGGATATATTATCAATCACCCCGACCCGGCAATGTCTCCCACAGAATCATACCTACGCAATATCGACGAGTATCCTCTGTTGTATACCCCGCTAAACAATATTAAGCTCGACGGCACAAATATCGCTGTTTTTACAGACGCCGGAGGCGTGGAATCTTATATGATGACGTTTGACATGGCATCAACCGGCTGGACTTTGGTGGCGATTATACCTACATCGGTCGCAAGCGTCCCGGTTTTGCAAACGCTGGGGGTTGTTGTAATCACAATCGCTGTTGTATTGATACTGGCAACAGGGTTTACGTTTGTATTTTTATCTCACGAATTTATAAGACCCATAGAAAAGCTCACGGCAAGCCTCGGCAAAACAGTAGCTCTGGATACAGGCGATATTTATAATTACAGCGTCGACCGTTCCGACGAGATCGGAAATTTATCGCAATCAATCTTGAATATGCTGCGGGAAATAAATACGACGCATGAAATTGAACGCATTGCGGAAATCGAACGCGAAAGCAATCGGGCAAAATCAGATTTCCTGGCGCGGATGAGCCACGAAATACGCACGCCCATTACAGCAGTTTTGGGAATATCGGAAATAGAGCTTCATAATCCCGACATTTCTCCGCAAACGGAGGAATCTTTTGCAAAAATATTCAAATCTGCCAACTCGCTGATGGGCATTGTTGACGACATTTTGGATTTATCAAAAATAGAGGCAGGGAAGATGGAGCTGTTGCAATACGAGTATGAAGTAGCAAGCATGATAACAGAGGCGACACATTTGCATTTTGCATATTTAAACGGCAAGGACATTAATTTCCGACTCACTGTGGATGAAAATTTGCCGGCGCGCCTTGTCGGTGATGCTCTGCGTATCGGGCAAATTGTAAACAATGTTCTGTCAAATGCGTTTAAGTACACTCAAGCAGGATCTGTTGAGCTGAGTTTCGCATGGCAAAATGAACTCGTTATCTCAATTCGTGACACCGGCCTTGGAATGACGCCCGAGCAAATTATTGATTTAAACAAAGCGTACTCACGCTTTCATGAATCCGAATTCAATTCAATTAGTGGTACGGGGCTTGGAATGCACATCGTGTACAACCTTATTAAATTGATGGATGCGGATATCGAAATAAAAAGCGACGTGAATGTTGGTACACATATAACGATACGCATTGCACAAAAAGCAATCGGTCAAGATATTTTGGGCAAAGATACGGCTCTCCGTTTACAGCAATTCGAAGAATCCACCAACGTATTAAAGTACACGTTTACACCGGAACCGATGAATTACGGCAGAGTACTTGTCGTTGACGACACAGAGGCAAACATCTATGTCGTTCGGGGCTTGCTGGCATTTTATGAAATTAATGTGGACACATGCGCCGGCGGAATTGAAGCTTTGGAAAAAATCAAGCAGGGCAACATTTATGACATTGTGTTCATGGACTTTATGATGCCCGACATGAGCGGCACATCGACCATGCGAAATATGCGCAAATTGGGATACACAGGACCGATTATAGCCCTCACTGCAAACGCCATGACAGGCAAGGCTGAAGAATTTATCCGAGACGGATTTGACGGATTCCTTTCGAAACCCATCCAAACAGAGCATCTGCATTCCATTTTGATCAAACACATACGGGATAAACAATCCCCCGAAGTGATTAAATCCGCCAATATGCGTAGCACAACGAACACCGCGGAAATTGACAGCTATCAACGCAGTCCTGAGCTTATTAAAAAATTGCGATCGGCTTTTATCCGGCGACATGCAAATTCATTTAAGGATTTTAGCGACGCCATAAATTCCGGCGACAGCGAAACAGCACTTTATCTTGCGCATACAATAAAAGGCTCAGCCGGATTAATTTATGAACATGCACTGGAAGATGCGGCGAAAAATATAGAGCATTTGTTGCTGACCGGAGAGACTCCAACGCAAATTTATCATTTGGAAAATGAATTAAATCGAGTGCTTGAAAATATTGATGAAACCGAAATGCGGGCCCCGGTCGGAAGTTTAGACAAAAACGAAACCGCCGCTTTATTTGCCAAACTCGAACCCTTGCTCCGCAATCGAGATGTAAGCTGCGTTGACTTGCTTGATGAGCTATGTAAAATCCCCGAAGCAGACGAATTGTGCAAATACATTCAGGAATATCGTTTTCGGTCGGCAGAGGATGTGCTGGCGAAGTTGAAGGCGGATTTGGGGATGTAGGCTTTTTAAGGGTTTTTGGAGAATGCATGGATATACAACGAGAAATTTATATGCTGGCGAACAGCATTTGGTCGCAGTTGCGAATGATTTCCCCGTATTGGATTACGGGGCTTGTGGCAGGGTCGGCAGTGACGGTTTTTTTGTCGGACAAGATTGCCGCGAAGGTTTCACAGCTTTCTGCCGAGCGTTTTTGGGTGGTCGCTTTGTCGGCTTTTTTGGGGATGGTTTCGCCGCTATGTATGTTTGGTACGGTGCCGCTGATTGCCGCGCTTGGACAAAAAGGCGTTCCGCAACATATTCTTGCGTCTTTTATGGTCAGCTCGGTTTTGCTTAACCCGAATTTGTGGCTTGTGAGCTTTGTTTTGGGCTGGGAAATCGCGCTTGCTCGTTTGGTTTTGGCGTTTTTATGCGGTACGCTTGCGGGGATAATCGTGCTTTACGGTTTTAAGAAGAGGGCGCTTTTTTCCTTCGGGAAGTTTAGCACTGTCAAAAAAAAGCGAAAATTTCTGCCGGATTTGCTCAAGGCTTTCCGTATAACCGCGCCGTATTTGCTGATTGGCGTTACGCTTACGGCTTTGGGCGAGCGGTATATTCCACCGGAATGGATTGCAAATATGTTTGGCGCAAGGCGTGGGCTTGGTGTGCTTTTTGCGACAACGCTTTCCGTTCCGCTGTATATTTGCGGCGCGGGTACGATTCCGCTGATTCGTGCTTGGATGTTTGCCGGGATGGGTACAGGAGACGCAATGGCGTTTATGCTTGCCGGACCTGCCACGAAAATCAATAATTTAAGCGCGGTGAAGATGATTTTGGGTACGAAAAATTTTTTGCTTTATTTGGCTTTTGTTGTAATTTTCGCGATTTTAGCGGGGCTTGGTGTAGGATTTATTTTATAGGAGGAATTCTAAATGCGAAAAATAGGATTGCTTATTTTTGTACTTATGCTTGTCGGTTGCGGCAACAACGATTATCCGGGGGAATATGACGAGGGGGCGGATTGTTGGCCGACGCTTTATATAAGTTCGCTAATGTACGAGCCGCGCAGAACAATTCAGGGCGTTACAAGTTGGACTGTTTTAAATGAAGACGGAACATCCACCGAAACCCGAACCGACTCTCCGCATCCGCTGCAAATTCCGCGGGAGGAGTTTTGGCCGCAGGAGGGTCCGTGGGCGGAAGCGACAA